>NZ_JAEQDE010000097.1:0-22058 GCF_020737865.1 Microcoleus sp. PH2017_35_SFW_U_B | reverse complement strand
TTCTCAAAAAGGTGAGGTATGACTGACAGGTTATATAACCACTGAAACCAAGAGGGCCCAAGCCCAACAACGTACCTCATCTTTCTGAGAACCGCTATATATCAATTCTAGACTTATCTTTTCCAGTAAGCTTTGATTAAGTTTAGGTAACTATTTCGCCCTGTAAGTTAACCTCTATATTTAACCTAAGTTGTGCTTATCAGAAGATTTGAACAATTTATCCCCTCCTAGAGCCAAATAAGGTTTGTCCTAGCCGTACCATAGTAGCACCTGCTTGAATTGCCAAATGATAATCTCCCGACATCCCCATGGAGAGCTGCTGCATTTGAATGTTTGGCAAATTTTGCTGCTGGATTTTGTCAGCAAGTTCGCGGGTGCTGTTAAACAATTCTAGGATTTGCGAGTCATCTAATCCCACCGGAGGTATTGTCATCAAACCTTGAATTTTGATATGCTGACATTTATTGAGTTCACAGAGGTCGGCAAGAAGTTCGGGGACGCTCCACCCGTATTTGTCGGGATCTGGCAATATTTTCACTTGCAGGCAGACTTGCGGGGAGCAGGACATTTCGCCAGCTATGCGCGAAAGCCTCTGAGCCAGTTTTAAGTTGTCGATAGAGTGAATCCACTGGAAATGCTCTAGGGCCTTTGCTGCTTTGTTGGCTTGCAAGTGGCCGATCAAGTGCCAGTTGATATCCGGCAAATCTTGCAGTTGGCTTTGTTTTTCGGCAGTCTCTTGAACCTTGCTCTCGCCAAAATCTCGGATGCCCGCGTCGTAGGCTTGGCGGATAGCATCAGTCGGTACCTGTTTGGTAACGGCAATTAACCGCACTGATTCTGGCAAGTGTTGGCGAATGCTGTTAATTCGAGAGGCAATGGTCATGGGTACTCAACGCTCTTGACAGTAGGGCAGGACAATTAAGACAGATATCAATTACCAAGTTACCAATTACCAATTACCGATTACCGATTACCGATTACCAATTACCGATTGCCAATTACCGATTTTGGCTATTGAAAGGTGCGCTGGTGAATGACCTGCAATTGGTCGTACTCCTGATATTGACCGCTGCGACGGAGGGTTCGCAGGCGAATTTCGACCATGAGGCGAGCGTCGGAGCGACTGATAGGATCGAATCTGAGGCCGCCAGGGCCGTTGGTTACTAAGAAAAATAGGCGCTGGGCGTATAGGGTGGTAAATAATTCTTGGCTGTCTTCAACCTGGGATACCCTGAAGAGGAGGCCAAAGTTTGGATGATTCAGGTAGGTTTCGGTAGTCATTCACTCTCACAATCGATCGATATTAGATTAAAGATTTAGATTTTAGATTTGAGTTTCGCTCGATCGCGGGGTGCAAAGGGCGATCGCGGTAGCCATGCTATAGTCTCCATCGTGACTGAGGCTCAACTGCCACTGACAATTTCCCCAAACAGAGGCTTGTGCTGCGGCGGTTCCGTGCAGTTGCACGTTAGGAGCACCGTTTTCGGAGCGCTGAATTTCGACATCAGCATACCGTATTCCCCGCCATCCCGTGCCTAGAGCTTTGACAACAGCTTCCTTTGCTGCCCATCGCCCCGCTAGTTGGTTGCAGGAAACTCGGTTCATTTTACCTTTAATGCTGCTGTCTTGAGAATTTAGTTGTCCGCAGTCTCTTTGTTCGGCCGGGGTGTAAACTTTTTCCAGGAAGCGATCGCCAAACCGGTCTAATACAGCTTGAATGCGCGGAACATATACTATATCTGTCCCAAGATAGATGTTCAAGGTCTTGGATCTCTAAATATTTGCATCCATTACTTTAGCAGCACTGTGGAATCATTGATTCCCAATTCCCAATTCCCAATTCCCAATTCCCAATTCCCAATTCCCAATTCCCAATTCCCAATTCTCAACTGTCCCAACCCCAAGCCAAGCGGGCACTCCAGAGGGCGAGCAAGCAGCCGAGGGCGATCCAGTCTCGGATTTTGAAGTGCAACTGATGCCATTCTACGCGGTGTCGATCGGGACTGGTGAAGCCGCGAACTTTCATCGCGCTAGCTATTTGTTCGGCTCGCAACAGCAAGTTTTCTAACAGCCTCTCGGCGATCGTCAACCAAACTTGAGAGGCACGGCGAAATCCGAGTTTTTTCCAGTTTATCGCTCTAGTGCTGACCGATCGCACTAAATTTTGTATTTCTTCCAATACTAGGGGAATAAACCGCAAAGATAACGTTAATGTTAGGGCAATTTCGGTGACAGGCCAGCGCAAGCGGCGCAGCGGCTGCATTAAGTTTTCGATGGCGGCGGTGATTTCTTCGCTGGCTGTGGTGAGGAGATAGAGGTTGGTGCTGTAAATTACTGTGAAAAATAGGGTGCTGACGTTGATAGCTAAATCTAAGGATTTGCGGGTGATTTTAACGGGGCCTTGTTTGAATAAAACGTAACTGTAGTTTGTGGGTTGGGGGAGTTTATTTTGGGTTTGAACTTGAGGATTTTGGGTTGGAGAGTTTGAGCCTAAGTTAAAAGGTTTGTACCAGGGTTTGGGATTCTGAGCGGGTGGAAGGGTTGCGGGTTGTTGGGAAAAGGTTAATTCGTCGGCGGGGATGCGGGGCTGATGTTCTGAGGGAAGTGCGTCGGGGGCGATCGCGCTGAGGCAAAATACTAAAAGGCAGAATAGCAGCAGCAGTCCCATTTGCTGTTTCCAGACACGGAAGGGAATGGCTGCGCTTAGTGTCAGTACGATTAACATTACTACTAGCATCAACCGCCAAACTGGATTGGCGAGTATGGGCGCAATTAGAAATGTCATCAACCAGGCTAGTTTGACGCGGGAGTCTAGCCGGTGCAGCCAAGTTACGGGTTGTTCTAGATAAAGTCCAATAGGAAGCGATCGCAGTAAATCCATGTTGTAGATTTTAGATTTTAGATTTTTAAGAATATCAATTTATTGAACCGCGAAGACGCTAAGGACGCGAAGGAAGAGAACGAAGGAAGAGAAAAGAAAAAAACGCAATTTGCTTATATCATTAAACTGCGTTTTTTCTTTAATCTCAAGTCTGGAATTACTTCACGCGCAGTGCTCTGTTTGTGGTGCTGACTTCGCTGGCGCGAACTTTTTTGCCTCTCCACAGCAGCCGCATTGGTGTACCTGTAAAGCCGAGGTGTTTGCGGAATTGGCTTTCCATGTAGCGGCGGTAGTTTTCGGTGAATCGTTTGGGATCGTTGACGAATAGCGCGATTGTCGGTGGTTGCGATCGCACTTGAGTACCGTAATAGATTTTGCCTTGTTTTCCTTGGCGGGTAACTGGTGCTGAGTGCCAGGTTGTGGCTTCTTCTATGACTTCGTTGATGACGGCGGTAGCAACGCGACGCTTGTGTTCGTCGGAGGCTTTGTCTACTAATTCAATCACTTTTTCAACTCGCTGTCCGCTCATGGCGCTGACAAAGATCATTTCTGCCCAGTCGAGGAAATACAGTTTAGTTCTTGCTGTTTTTTCGTACTCGTAGATGGTGTCGTTGTCCTTTTCTATGGCATCCCATTTGTTGATGACGATGATGCAGGCTCGACCTTCTTGGCTGATGCGATCGGCTAATTTTTGATCTTGGTCGGTAACGCCGTCAATTGCATCTATTACTAGCAGTATGACATCTGCCCGGCGGATGGCTTTGAAAGCGCGGTTGATTCCGAAAAATTCGGCGCCGTATTCGACGTTTTTCTTTTTACGAATTCCGGCTGTGTCGATCAGGCGGTAGGTTTGACCGTTGCGTTCTACTATGGTGTCAATTGCGTCGCGGGTTGTGCCAGAAATTGGGCTGACGATGGCGCGGTTTTCTCCGAGAAATGCGTTTAGCAAACTCGATTTGCCGACGTTGGGACGACCGATAATTGCTACTTTGATTTCATCTACTTCTGGCTCTACTTCTGTGGGAAGGTAAGTCATTAATTGGTCTAGCAATTCACCGGTACCGTTACCGTGAATCCCGGAAATGGGGTAAGGTTCTCCCAGTCCCAATGTCCAAAAGTCTGCTGCTTGGGTGAGTCCGGTATTTTCCGATTCGCACTTGTTGACGGCGAGAATGACGGGGACTTTTTGCACTCGCAGCCAAGAGGCGATGGATTCGTCGCCGCCGGTGAGTCCGGTTTTTCCGTCTACTACAAAAATGGCCGCACTGGCTTCTGCAAGCGCCGCCATTGCTTGTTCGCGGATTAATGGCAGAAATTCGGTCTCGTCATCGAATACTAGCCCGCCGGTGTCTACGACTTGATATTCGCGATCGCCCCAGTATGCTGGTCTGTACGTGCGATCGCGCGTAATTCCCGGTTCGTCGTGGACGATCGCGTCTTGGCTGTTGGCTAAACGGTTGACGATCGTCGATTTGCCTACATTGGGGCGTCCAATAATAGCAACTATAGGTAGAGGCATAAAAGTAGCAGCAATTTAGGCTGCGCCGTAATTTTGAGCTTTAATCTTTAAGTATAAGGGAATGTGACTGAAATGGAAAGACTTATTTCTGTGTTGGGGTTAGGGGTTTTTGTCGGTTTGTGCTACGCCTTTTCAGTCGATCGACGGGCTGTTAAGTGGCCGCCCGTACTGTGGGGAATTGCTTTGCAGCTAATTTTTGCAATTTTGATTCTCAAAACTGCTCCGGGTTTGGCGGCATTTAAATTTTTGGGAGATTTAGTCACTCAATTTCTGAATTTTTCTGATGCTGGGGCAAAGTTTGTATTTGGTGATAAATTTACCGACCACTATATCGCTTTTAAAGTCCTGCCCACTATTATCTTTTTCTCTTCGTTTATCACCCTACTTTATCACTACGGGATTTTGCAGCGGGTGGTGCAGGCAGTTGCTTGGTGCATGATTAAAACCATGAAAACTTCCGGTGCAGAAACTCTTTCCTGTGCTGCCAATATTTTTGTCGGACAAACAGAAGCGCCACTATTAATTAAACCCTATGTAGCGACGATGACTCTCTCGGAACTGCACGCTGTGATGACGGGGGGTTTTGCGACAATTGCTGGCGGAGTCATGGCGGCTTATATTTCTTTTGGTGTGTCTCCTCAACATTTAATTGCTGCGTCGGTGATGTCGGCACCGGCTGCTTTGGCTATTTCTAAATTGCTGTACCCAGAAACTGAAAAGTCCCTGACTGCTGGCGAGGTAGAAATTAAGGTGGAACAGGTTTATGCTAATGCCGTGGATGCGGCGGCTTCTGGTGCTAGCGACGGTTTGAAGTTAGCCGCAAATGTGGCGGCAATGCTGATAGCTTTTTTGGGTTTGTTAGCATTTTTTAATGCACTTTTGGGTTGGTTTGGCGGGCTGATTAGTTTGCCTCAGTTGTCGCTGGAATGGATTTTTTCTTATTTGATGGCTCCCGTGGCTTGGCTGATGGGCGTGCCTTGGGCGGATTGTGGAAAAATAGGAGTTATTTTGGGGAAGAAGACGATTTTAAATGAGTTTATTGCTTATTTGGATTTGATGGAATTGGTGAAGCAACAGGCGATTTCGGAACGATCGGTAATTATTGCGACTTATGCTTTGTGCGGCTTTTCTAATATTGGTTCCATCGGGATTCAAATTGGGGGGATTGGTGGGATGGCGCCATCGCGCAAGGGTGATTTGGCTCGGTTGGGCGTGAGGGCGATGATTGCTGGTTCTGTGGCTTGTTTCATGACTGCTTGTATTGCGGGAATGCTCGTTTAAAAGTTTTGAGTTTTGTAAGGTGCGCCACAAGCACCCAACTCTCTACTCTCAAGGTTATTAAATAAAAGTTAAAATTTGACAATTAAAGTATGGTAAATGTTTAATAAAATATAACGAAAAACATCTAACTTTAGCGATCGGCTATTATGGAAAACAAGCAGGAATTTAGTCTGTAACAACAGTATATAGAAACTGGCAACTAAATTCTCTTCTAAGCGAAATTAATAGGTGATGTAATATGGCTGTTCTGCAACTAGAAAACGGTAGGACATATACCGATATCGAGGCGATCGCCAGCCAACTGGCTGTTTTAAATATTGAGCTCGATCGCCTGCCAAATCAGCAAAATCCTGCGGTTAAAAAAATTCTACTGCAAGACATTCTCAATGTCACAGAAAAACAGCACATTCTCGCAGCATTTAAAACCGAGTTTGAATACTTCAAGCGCGCCAGCGGCTGTCAGTGGTGCGACTTAAAAGTGCTGCATCCGGGTTCGCCACAGATTTACCCGCTGATGACTCAAAGCGATCGCACTCACACTCACGCAGATGCCGAAGTTCTGCACGTTTTAGCTGGGGAATGTGTTTTTGGGTTTGTCTATCCTAACGGCTCTCAGGTACAATTAATGTTGCAAGCTGAAGAATATATTAAAGTGCCTCCTAATACAGAACATTGGTTTTATCTTACTCCGTTGCTGTACTTGAAAGCTGTGCAGTATTACACCACTGCTCAAGGGTGGGTTCCTCAGTATACTAATAGGAAGTTGAAAATTACCAACTAGATCGAACCTTTGTATGTTGTTGCGCTTCAGCGCTTTTTCATAGATATAAGCAAAGAGCGCTGAAGCGCAACTACGTACCTTTGTTGTTGCGCTTCAGCGCTTTTTCATAGATATAAGCAAAGAGCGCTGAAGCGCAACTACGTACCTTTGTTGTTGCGCTTCAGCGCTCTTTCATAGAGAAATTTCAATTTCTTCACACCGCTGCAAAAGTGCTTCTATTTCCTGGGCGAGAAGAATTACTTCCGGCCACGAAGAACCGTTGATTAAGTCTTGGGCGTGTGCTAATTTGTTTCTCAATGCTTCTGCTGACTTTAAAAAACGCTCCCCGTAACGTTTGGATTTGAGCCCCAGCCGATCGACTATTTCGGCATTCGTCAGGATTAAATCTCGCTTGTCGCAGAATTGCAGGTAATCGATCAAGTCTATGGCCTCATTTCGCGATCGCCCCAATTCCCACAGGTGTTTTGCTGCTACAATGCGATCGCCCTTCAGCAACTTCTGCCACGAATCTTGGGGAAAATAGATCCGCACAATCCGCAATAAATTCATTTCCAGCAGCGTCACCAATCCAAACAGCAGCATCCGTACCGGCGCTTTTTGCAAATCGCCGCAGGTGACAATCCCGTTGATGCGGTTGCTTTCCAAGACAAACAATCTCGGTTTTTCTCGCAACAGCGGTAACAATTCCATCAATGGAGTCGAGGCGGCGATTAACTGTGACGGATGGAAGATTTGCTGGTAGTCGCTACACTTACCTGTCATTAAGTGCGATCGTTCTATATAGCCGCAAACCGTACCGTTTTCCTCGATCCCGAGCACATCAAAATCGCGCGCCTCCATCCACGATCGCAATTTAGCAGCATCTTCGCCCGCCGGCACAGATTTTAGCGGTTCCGCCAGGTATTTAACGGTGATACTGTCTTTGAATAAATCCCGCAAATCAGCGGAACTTGATTTTAAATGTTTCATCTCATGCGGGGTAATTTCCTGAGTCGTGGCGCGACAAGAGGAATATTAATCATATTTTAACTGCAAATAGAGACGCGGGATTGCCGCGTCTCTAAATATTTTACAATCTTACTTGCTGGCTAATTCTGGACAATAATGATTGCCTGCAAGAGTTGTGATAATATCGGCATCGGCAAGAAAACTTTCTTTAGCCGTGGGATTTTCGATACTACCAGCTTGTCCGATCGCCCTTAATTTAACTTCCGGCAGAGAAAGTCCCGCTTTCGCTTGGACACAGATCCTTTTAGCGGCAGCAATTTTTTGACTGGGGCTACTTTGAATTCCTTGCAGTAAAGCGTTTGTGGCGTCTGGAGAATAGCTTTTTGCTAAGCGTTTGTAGTCTTCGATAAATTTCCCGTCGTCTCCTGTTAGCTTTATTCCCGATTCTTGGGGCGCGCACAACTGGTTTAAGTTAATTACTTCTCCCGCTGAGTTTACCAGAAAACAGCCTTCGCGTTCTTGGGCGATCGCACTTTTGACCGCGACAAATTGTACAATAACGGCGGATATCACAGCAGTTAAACGCCAGTAATTTAGCATGGCATTATCCTTTGATAGTTGACAGTTGACAGTTTGTAGGGGCGGTGCCAAGAGTGCCCGCCCTCTTAGTTGACAGTGACCTCTACCAGGAAGTCCGAGGATTGGACTAATTAATCGTCTTCTTTTAATTTGTCCTGGAGTTCCGGCTTTATATCGTTTCCGGTTGTATCGGAATTATTTAACCGCAGAGATCGCAGAGAGCACAGAGAGATAAGATAGAGATGAATGCAGGATGATCAAATCGGATTTGATATTAATCCAATTTTTCCTATTAAGATGCCCGTCCCAGAATAGATTTAGGTATGGATTCAAACGAGCCTTTCGTTATTTGTAGAAGATTTGATTAACAGCAAACATCCCCCTTCTGTAACTGGTGAATGAATGGAACCGGGAACCGATCGAATATAATCGCCTTGATAGCAAACTTCCCCTTCTACAGTTAAGTCTCCTTCTAATACAAATACTTCCTCCGAATCCGCGTGTCGGTGCAGGGGAAAAGTTACTCCCGGTTCCAGCCTCATCAAACAAGTAATTTCGCGCTTTTTTTTGTCAAGATAAAGCTTGCCGATCGAGATTCCCGGAACTGAGTAAGGTCTCCATTTGACATTCTGCGATCGCACAATTAAAGATGGCGGATTGTTCTCGGCTGGTGGCGTAACCATTGGCAATTCCGCTAGGCGCTGGAACAAACGGTTTTTGAGATCGGGCGCGACAGGAACGGCAGGGGCTGTATAGGCGATCGCAGAAATTGCTGTTTCAAAGGCCGCTAATTCACTTTGAAGTTCTGGGGATGCTTGCAATTTCTCGGCAAGTGCGCTGCGTTCTGACTCATCCATGGTATCGAGAGCTTGAAGCGCTGCAAGCATATTAAACTCCTCGTCTGGCATCATTTCCATCTGTTCTCCGGCATTATCAATTTTAGATTTTAGATTTTAGATTTTAGATTTTAGATTTGTTTTTGCCATTGCACTAAAGATGGAAGATTGGAGATGCCATAGGTTTAGATTGATATTAAACAATTTAAATTTTGTTTTTTTTGACAATCTAAAACTCTTCGCTCAAAGTTTGGCGCAACTTAGAAATTCCCAACCGAATTCTAGTTTTAACAGTACCTGTCGGGATACCGAGTTTAGAGGCGATTGCCACACAAGTCAATCCTTCGTAATAGGCTAGTTCGATCGCAATTCGCTGTTCTGCTGGCAGTTTTTCTAGGGCTGCTTTGACTTGGGCGCTGCGTTCTTCGATCATTGCATCTTCCATCGGTTCTGCAATACGCGAAGACGGAATTTTAGCATCTTCCAGACAAGCGTCTGCCGCGCGGACTGTTCGCTGCAACACTCGGAGGCGATCGAGGGAACGACTGCGGGTAAGCATAAACAACCAAGTATCCGCACGAGAGCGACTAGGATCGTAAGTTGCTGCTTTTTGCCAAATTTGGGAAAAAACATCGAGCACAACTTCCTCAGCTTCTTCTACCGAACCCAGAATTTTGTAAGCGAGACCGAAACTTGCACGACCGTAGCGATCGTACAGTTTAGCTAATGCTACTTGGTCTTTCTGGGCAATCTGCACTAACAGCAGCGATTCATCGCTTGACTTTTCCCCTGTCATCTCAGTGTACCTGAAAAATTTTGTTTTGAGTGCACAGATCCAAAATTAAATATTCGGCGTATATCACTATAGAACATAATTGTAAGTCAATTGGGGATGCAATCATAAGTATGCATTTGCGGGTTAATTCTGTGATGCTTTGAATTGTAATCTATCCGATTTATATTGCAGTTTATCACTTCTGCATAGTTTTTCATACCTAATCTTGCAGCAGAGATCCAAAATAGCCAAAACTTCGTATACCAATTACGAGAAGGCTCAGCAACCTCCCAAAAGCCCGACAGGTTAACAAGTTGAACCTGTGGCGACCAAAGTAAAACCCGCGAAGGTGGGTTATTTGCCATTAATTTTTGTAAAAATCTCAGTAAAAGATAGGTGCTAACTGTGAAACTCACCAAGAAAATTCGCCGAATCATATTAGCGATTGAAGCAGCTTTAATTGTTGTATTAACTCCCGGGATAATTGCCGCTTCCGACCATGACGACGGCGAAGTCGATATCAAAGGTCGCGCTGTCAATTTAACTGACTTATACGTCTATCGCGAAAAAGATCAAAACTCCGGCGCTGCGGACGGGGATTTAGTATTTACAATGAATTCAAATCCTCGGTCTGTAGCCCGCTATCAATATTATTTCAGCACCACAGCCCTTTACCAATTTCACATCACGCAGGTAGGTGATGTAAATTCTACACCGACCGGACGCGCCGATATTATCTTGCGGTTTGCCTTCAGTCCGCCTAACAATCAAGGTATGCAAGCGGTAGCGATCACTGTTGTGCGCGGAGGCTCCCAGACCACTACTAAGACAACTGTTAATGGCGGTTTAATTGCCACAACTCCGCTGAATTCTAATGCTGTTTTGAATAAAGTACCTGTGGGCGGTTCTAACTTAACTGTATTTGCAGGTTTGCGGGAAGATCCGTTTTTCTTTGATGTGGAACAATTTTTTAGAGTCCGGGCTGGGGCTTTGGGAACGGGGCCGAAAGTCGGTTTCAAGGAACCGGGTAAAGCGCTGGATTTTGCTAAGGGTTACAACGTTAATACCATTACGGTGCGCGTTCCAAAAGCATTTCTGCAAGCAGGAACAGGCGCGAATACTTTTGATGTTTGGTCAACTATTTCTGTGAGGGATGGAGTTGGTGGTTTCAAACAATTCGAGCGTTTGGCGAGACCTGCAATTAATGAGGGTTTGGTACTTACTCCCCAGTTGATGGAGGCATTTAATACTATTTCTCCGAGATTGGATTTGAGTGCTGCTGCTGCTCCGGTGCGCCAGGAAGCTGTTGCTACTCTCAATGCTGTGGATCTTTTGGACGGTAAGGATAATGTTGATGCAAATGCGATCGCCAAAGCTTTCTTACCGGATGTCCTGCGGATCGATACCACAAGGCCAAGCGGCTACGGTAGCGCGGCAAATTCTCAAGGAAGTTTGATCGGAGGTCGTTTGCTTTTGGACGATGTTGTTGATATCACTTTGGGAGCTTTGGTGGGTTCTCCGGTTGGCGATAACGTTTCTTATAACGGAACTCCTGGAAATCCGGCTCAGGGACACAAACCGTTAGAACCGAATTTTCCTTATTTGGCTTTGCCGAATTAGTTAATAGTCATAGGTATGTAGTTGCGCTTCAGCGCTCTTTCCTAATATTTATCAAGAGCGCTGAAGCGCAACTACGTACCTTGGCTCAAGCGCGAGCCGATATTTGGACGCAAGTCGCACAATTCGTCAGGTGCGTCATCAAATAAAATCGTAGTTTTTCGTGCTATATCCAAAAATGACGCACCCTACAATATGACAGCGAATAAATCACAAAAACCTAAATCTGAGCTTTTCTGGTGGTTGCTTCTCATCGGACTGCCGATAGTGGGCATTGTCGCAGTTAATTTGCTACCTAATCTGCGTGATGTCTCAGAAAAACTTGCTAACAAAAGTCCGGCAAATCTGGATGCTAATTACGGCTATAATTTCTCAGCAACTTTGAGGAATAATCCGAATCAAAAGGAAGCTATTCAGCAGGAAATTACTTTTTACCAGCAGCGATTGGCTGTTGATTCAAAAAGCGGTTTGAATCGGGCTGCTTTGGCGAGTGCTTATTTGAAAATGGCTCGCGTAACTGGGGAGGGTGGTTGGTTTTTATTGGCCGAACAAGCGGCCGAAAGATCGATCGCCCTTTTGCCTTTTGACAACAAAGGCGCGCTGCTAGTTTTAGCTCGAATTGCCGAGGCCAGACACGATTTTGCTACTGCTTTGCGCTTTGCTAAACAGGTGGGTTTTGACAATGAAGATGCGATCGCCCTTTCGGTTACATCTCACTTAGCCACCGGAAAAATCAGTAATGCAAGTATAGCCGCAGAAGCCTTAGTTAATCGTATTCCTAACTTAGGCTCTCTCACATTAAGAGCATTAGTGAGAGAGTCGCAGGGGCGAGATGCGGAGGTTTTGCAGGATTACCGGCAAGCAATGGCTGCGGAGGAACCGGGAGAGATTGCTGGATCGGCGCGAGTTCGATCGCTCTTGGGTCGATTTTACGCCCGTCGCGGGCAGTTTGTGCAGGCGAAAGCGCTATTTTTGGAAGCGTTGCGGTTGGTTCCGCGATACCCGCTAGCGCTGATTTATTTGGGGGATTTGGAGACGCGCCAGGGAAATTATCGGGAAGCAGAGGCTAATTACAGCAAGGTTTCTGCCTATTCTGGCGGGGCTGCGACGGTGTTCGATCGCCTGGTGGATCGCGGTATGGCGAGGGTGAAGGAGTTGCAGGGAGATGCGAGATCCTCGGCGAAATTGCGCGACAAAGCAGAAGCTGGGCTGCGACAGGAACAGGTTTCTGGCGGTTTCGGGCACCGGCGCGATTTGGCGAGTTTGTTGCTGGAAAAAGGGCGATCGCAGGATGTCGCCGAAGCGCTGTTGTTAATGCAGGAAGAGGTGAAAATCCGCAGGGATGCTGTAACGCTGGATATCTACGCTTGGGCGCTTTCGAGTGCTGGGGAATGGCAAAAAGCCGATCGGGTGATGGCCGACATTGTGCGATCGGGAATTCGGGATGCAGGGATATTTTATCGGGCTGGTGCGATCGCTAAGACTTTAGGAAAAGATGCGGAATCTCGCGCTTATTTTCAACAGGCAAAGGAAATCGATCCGAGTTTTGATAGTCGATCTCGTCAAGCATTGGGTTTGGGAAGTTATGAATTTTGAAATTAGCCACAAACACATAAAATCGGAACCAACCATGCACAAAAACTGGCAAAGAACGCGAAAATATTTAATTCTTTTTTCGCTCACAATCTTACTATTTTGTACAAACTCAACCCAACCAGTTTACTCGCACTGGTCAGACTTATCAGTAGCCGAAATCATCGTAAACGATTTACAAACCGAAATAACATTAACCTTTCCCACAGGCTTAACAAAATTCGCCGACGACAATGGAGACGGACAGTTACAACTGGCAGAAGTTAGAAATCATCAAACAGAACTAGAAAAGTTTTTGGGTCAAAAAATTAGCATCACCAACAGTAGCAAAATTCCCGGATCGGTTACAGTCAAACCCCTAGAAATAGCAGCTAAAACTGCCAGCTTAATCCAGCAGCCCAATACCCATAGCACCTTAATCTTAAACTACACCTGGCCAGAATCTAACGTAACTTCAAAAAACAACAAATTGCGGATTAAATACAATTTGTTTTTGCCCGGAGTTCCGACAGCTAGCTGTCAAGCTACAATTGTCGAAGCTGGTGCTGTCAAAAGCATTGTATTTACGCCACAAAACCGAGAATTTTTGTTAGCTGGAAAAGAATCAATCTGGGAGTCAGGTTGGAGTTTGGTGCTAGCAGTAGTCGGAGCATTTACTTGGGGATGCGTGCACGCGATGTCCCCCGGACATGGGAAAACAATAGTCGGCGCTTATTTAGTGGGTTCGCGGGCTACTCCAGTACACGCTGTATTTTTAGCAGCAACAACCACAATTACTCACACTGCTGGCGTGTTTTCTGTCGGCGCAATTACATTATTTGCTTCTAACTTAATCGAGCCAGAAAAACTCGATCCTTGGCTCAGTTTAATCTCAGGCTTATTAGTAGCAATCATCGGCATCAAATTACTTTCAGAAAGAATCAAAACCAGGTTCGTAGTGAGGACTTTAGTCCGCACCAAGATCGACTTAAATCACCTCATCGAAAAAACCAGGTTCGTAGTGAGGACTTTAGTCCACAAAAACCCAAGGACTAAAGTCCTTACTACGAACCTTGAGGAACCAGTAAATCTTTTGAGTAGGGGAACTTGGGAAAGAGAATTTAAACCTGTCAAACCACCTATATCTCAGCACTACCACCATCATGGAGACGGCCGTCTTCATTCACATTTGCCACCCGGATCGGACGGTTCTCCGATTACTTGGAAAAGCTTGTTAGTGTTGGGCATTTCCGGGGGATTGTTGCCTTGTCCTTCCGCATTGGTGATGCTGTTGAGCGCGTCGGCTTTGGGAAATGTTGGTTTGGGGATGACGCTGGTGGTGGCCTTTAGTTTGGGATTGGCTTTGGTGCTGAGTGCGATCGGCTTAGTCTTAGTTTACGCCAAACAACATTTTAATAAACTACCCAAACAGATTGCAGCAGTCAAATTTATGCCCGCAATTAGCGCGGTGTTGGTAATGTTTTTGGGCTTGGGCATTACCGGAGAGGCTATTCTGAAAATATTGGCTGCGAATCAATGGGTAATTGGCAATGGATAATACAATTTAAGATGCTATGGTGCGTCAGTTTTGATGATTTTGTGAATCGAAAATCTCTGTACTGAGGCATCTAATAAAGTAATATAGCCTTTCTCAAAAAATGAGGTATGATTGACAGCTTATATAACCACTAAACTATCAACTAAGAGGGCTGAAGCCCAACAACGTACCTCATCTTTCTGAGAACCGCTGTACCAGTTTTTCAAAGTAATGCTACAAAATAAGTGTTTTTGTCTGATCATGTTTGTTTGGTGCGTCGCTATGAGATTGTCGATATTTTTTTATGGATTTTTCTCAAGCGACGCACCCTACGGCTGTTTTACCAGGAATTGCTGGTAACGAGTAGATGTATTCAATTGGCGGGAAATCCCCACCTATTCAACATTAGCTCGCGGTATGTTTATTAATAATTTCGGCTAAATCTGGGATGCCGTTTTCGACGTAAGTCTTAGCGGAGGGGCGGAGTTTGCCATAGGCGCCTTTGACAACTGCTCTGGTGCTGTTTTCGGCTTTTTTGTCACTGATTTGGAGCAATTGATCTGCTACTTGAGCTTTTCTTTCAGTCAGATATGCGACTGGGTTGCCATTGTTTACGGCTTCAGCCCACATTGGATCGAGTGCGATCGAGATTTCGGGCAAAAGTTGATCGACGACTTGGGCGCAATAGTCAGCCCGTATCCCCTTAACGGTAGAGTAGGCAGCTTTCAGAGCAAGGCCGCCCAATCCCGGTGCTGCTGCAACTTGTTTGTCTATCAACTTTACACAGTCATCAACAATAGTGTCTCTCTTGTTTTCATTCAAAAGAATATCGCTAAGTCCCATTTTCACTTTCCTTGATTTAACAGTCTATGTGGTTATCAGCTTTGAGCTTCATCTGGCGATTATATATCAATACGCTTCAGATCTGATAGTCCCGGAAGCAAAACTCTGTACAAAACAGATAGTGCAATTGCTTTCTGGTTGTGCGATCGCAAAAAAAATTAACCCAAGCGCGATCGATCGTAGATCTATTTTGATGCTTTACTCGGGATTACAGATTTTTTTGGGTTTGAAGCTTTTTACTGCACAAATTGATGTTGAGATTTGTTGAGTATTTTATGGCAATTAATATCGGAGTTGCTACTCATTATTCATTTAGGGTTTGTAGCAAGCACTTCCGTTATTGTTAACCGGTCTTAATGAGGACTGAAGTTCTTACTACAAAGCGATCAGTTGTGAAGAGTCAATCGATTTTAGATTTTAGATTTTAGATTTTAGATTTACCCCACGGATAAATTCGGGGGAAGAGAGGATTTTCGATTTTCGATTTGGGATTGATTCCACGGATAAATCACGTGGCGGGTACCACCTGTGAAAATCTTGGTCAAATAGAAAAGATAACAGCTTGAAAAAAAACATTAGACAGGCTCTGCCTTGCGATAAATCCCACTTGCACGTATTATCTGGCACGGATCGTTAGGATTCGACGTTTGACTTGAAGCTCGCAGGTACTGTAACCAGGGGCAGTTTCTGGATTTGTGTCGGACGATCGCTCGATCGCCATACAAAATTTACCGGTAATTTCGCGGAAGTGCCGACTCCGGCAAAGATTTGAACTAATAAGGTTAAGCTCGCTGCTAAAAAGAGTTTTTCACACATGGCATTGTCTCCAATACATATGCCCTAAGGCATAACTTCTTTTACACCTACAACATACAAAACATCGTCTACGGCAGGTGCGATCGTACCAACATACTTAAGTGATAGATATCACGATCGAGGAGAGGGGAGAAGGGGAGAGAGGGGGAGAAGGGGAGAGAGGGAGAGAGGGAGAGGGGGTGAGAGGGAATATTTCCTGGGACTTCTTCTTTCTTCCTTTTTGCTTCTTTCCTCTGACTTCTACCGTTAAATCCTTTAAATCCGTTACATCCGGTACAAAATTCTTTGCCGAACTTCCTTCCAAATCGGGAATTGTCCTTGAGAAAGAAGCCGTTGAGTGTCTCACAAAGGTAGAATTAGCGCGTAGAAGTTATTTGACACAGCGGAGGTACCGACAAGATGCTTGCATACATTCTGGCGTTGGCGGTCGGTCTGGGCAGCTTTAGTATTTACATGGCGGCCTTCTTTTTTCCAGAGGTTCACCGGAAAAGTGATTTTACCTGGAGCGGGGTAGGACTTTTTTATGCGTTAATTTTATGGACTTGTGCGGGGCGAATTACGGGTGCTCTCCTGCTTGGTCAAATGGCGGGTGTGGCTCTGCTAGGCTGGTTTGCGTGGGAAACTCTGACTTTGCGCCGGCAGGTGACGCCGATCGCTCAGCAAACGCCGATTCCTCAGGCGGCGAATTTGGCCGGGGCGATGGGCGGGCCTTTATCCGGTTTGTTTGGTAAGAAACCTGAACCCGCAGCCAAAAAACCGAAGTTTGTTCGATCGCCCAAACCGAAAGCTGATGCTGTTCCAGCACCTGCGAATCAGGGCCAGGCTAAGGTAGAAGCACAACCGGCGACTGGGCCAATCGCTGAGATTATTCCCGAAAGTGCGATCGGCCCTGACTTAAAAACTCCCGACAAGAGCGCACCCGCAATTACACAAATACCCGTGTTTTCGGTTGAAAACGCTCTTCCTGAGACTTCACCAGCCCCAGCAGAATTAGCCAGCAACTTCACTCCTTTGCCCCCACCTCTAGAATTTTCAGAAATTGCGGCCACACCAACGGTAGAGCCAGCAGAGGCTCAGCCAGAAGCCAAAAAGCAGACTGAAGATGATGACGATTTTGACGATTTTGACCAGATGTGGAGGGCGAGAGCTAAAGAGTCCCAGTCTGATGCTACTTCGGCAGCCCCAACGGCGACAGCAACCGCAGCCCCAAAGGCAAACCCAACTCCTGCCAAAACAGCTAAAAAATCAGGCGGTTTCGGAAGTCTGTTTGGCAATCTCAAAAATAGTCTCGGCGGTATGTTGGGACGGGGTGCAGCTAAAAACAAGCCTGATGCAAATACTCCGGTGACAACGCCGAAAGTAGCAGAGGAGTCGATCGCACCTGAATCTCCTGAATCTAAGGTAACGACAATTCCTGCATCGGATATCGACCAGATTCTCGAATCAGAATTAGCCGAGGCTGCCGCCGAAGTGGCAGCCGAAACCAGCAACACTGCTGCGGAAACCAGCCAAGCAGTGCCGTTTCCCACCGATGTTGAAGCAATGGCCGAGTTGATAGCAACAGAAACCGCGGCGAATTCTGCCAAAATAGGGGAAAGTTCGATTTTAGACGACGGATCGCCGGCACAAAGCCAAACAGATCCGTTGGCTCAAGAAACACCTGCGGATGCGGTTGGTGAACCCAAAGCAGCAGCAGGCGTAACGGAAGCAGAAACCCTTGCTGTATCTCTAGAAATGACTGTGGTGGAAATCGTTTCAGCACCGCCTGTAGAGATAGAAGTACCGGGAGAAGCAGGGTTGAGCGTTCAGGTAGAAACGGTTTCAGTATCAACAATCTCGATCGAATCCACAGAAGAAAAACCCTCTTCTGACGGATCACAACCCGATTTAGCCGCACCTGCCAAAAGGGCCACTGAATCCAATTCTGAGAATGTATCCGGCGAAGATCGGCCGTCATCTTGAGGCAAAAAGCAAAAGGTAGAAACCAGAATTTTTTTAATTCTGTCTTCTACCTTCTTCCGTCTTCCTTTTAGGACTTAGGTGCGGGTGGCGACAAATGTGGTTTTCCCTCAAAACCAATTCGTTGTCACCCCTAGAGCCAATAAAAAAACCATTTATTTGGTCAAATTTTGTAATCCCATAAATCATGATTTTTACATTCTTCTTTCTGCCTTCTTTCTTCTACATTCTTCCTTCTTCCTTCTTCCTTCTTTATTATATATTCTTCTTCCCTCTTCCCTCTTCCTTCTTCCCTCTTCCCTCTTCCTTCTTTCTTCTTCCTTCTTCCCTCTGCCTTCTTTCTTCTTCCTTCTTCCTTCTTCCTTCTTCCTTCTTCCTTCTTTAATATTATGAAAGCAATTATGGTCGTGGGAACAACATCTCACGCAGGAAAATCTTTACTGGTTGCAGCATTGTGTCGAATCTTTTCTCGGCGAGGCTGGCGGGTAACTCCGTTTAAAGGTCAAAATATGGCACTGAATTCCTATGTCACAGCCGCCGGCGGAGAGATTGGCTACGCTCAAGCAGTGCAAGCTTGGGCTGCGGGCATCGCACCTTGGGTAGAAATGAATCCGATTTTGCTCAAGCCGCAAGGAGATATGACTTCTCAATTGATTGTCAAGGGCCGGGCGATCGCAAATGTGCGAGCATCTCAATATTATGAACAGTATTTTGATATCGGCTGGCAAGCTATTCGGGAATCTTTAGAATTTCTCAAGCAAGAATTTGACATGATTGTGTGCGAAGGAGCAGGAAGTCCAGCAGAAATCAATCTCAAACACCGCGATTTAACTAATATGCGGGTAGCAAAACATCTGAATGCTCGGACTTTGCTAGTAGTTGATATCGATCGCGGTGGCGCATTTGCTCACATCATCGGTACTTTGGAATTGCTCGATCCTGACGAGCGCGCTTTAATTAAAGGATTCATTATTAATAAGTTCCGAGGCCAAAAATCGATCTTAGATCCGGGCTTGACTTGGCTGGAAGAAAGGACTGGAATCCCCGTAGTTGGGGTAATTCCTTGGATAGACGAAGTGTTTCCCTCGGAAGATTCCCTCGATTTACTCGATCGGCGTTCTCCCAATTCTCAAACCGACTTGAATATTTCCGTCATCCGCCTGCCCCGAATTTCCAATTTTACCGACTTTGACCCCCTGGAGTCGGAAACTACCGTCACAGTCAAATATGTCAGCCCCAAAGACCCGTTAGGCCATCCAGACGCCGTGATTTTACCAGGCTCTAAAACTACAATTTCAGATTTGCAGGTGCTGCGCCAAACAGGCATGGCAGAAGCGATTAAAAATTACTTAGTAGCTGGCGGTACAGTCATGGGAGTTTGTGGTGGCTTTCAGATGCTGGGAGAAAGTATCAGCGATAGAGAAGGCCTTGAGGGAGAAAAGGGAGAGTTCAAAGGATTGGGGTTATTGCCTTTGAAAACTGCGATCGCACCAAACAAAATTGCCCGCCAGCGGATCGTAACATCTAACTATCCTCAACCGGGTTTACCCGTTTCCGGTTACGAAATTCATCAAGGCAGAACCCAAATGATCGAGTCAGATTTGACTCAACCGTTATTTGACGATCCTAGTTTAGGCATTGTCAACGCTTCTCAATCAGTTTGGGGCACCTACCTGCACGGCATCTTTGACAACGGAGCTTGGCGGCGGGCTTGGTTAAATTACTTGCGCCAACAGCGGGGACTCCGCGCATTGCCCACAGGTATTCCGAATTACCGAGAACATCGAGAAACTCTGTTAGAAACTCTAGCAGATACAGTGGAAAAGCATTTAGATATCAAGCATATTTTAGGTTAGTTGACAGTTGACAATTGACAGTTGACAGTTGACAGTTGTTTGTTAGAGCGGAGGTTATAATTTGAATGACATTTTTTTTAACCAGAAAGTCGTAGGGTGCGTATCCATAAAAAAGCTTGATAATTCCCATCAAAAGTCGTAGGGTGCGTCGCCATGAAAAAACCTAACTAAGTACCAAAAATCTCACAGCGACGCACCTGTGCTTGATAATTAGTATCAATAAACCTCAAACTTTTTCGGAGCGAAACTTGGTAAAAATGGTATTATATCAAAAGGAAAAATTGCATGACAAAGATTGTTTTTTTGCCAGATAATGTGACAGTGGAAGCTGAAGCGGGAGAGCTTTTGCTAGATGTAGCCAAACGTGCAGGGGTTTCTATTCCTACTGGTTGTATGATGGGTTCTTGTCACGCTTGCGAAGTAGAAATTGATGACGGGGAGGCGATTTGTGCTTGTATTTCCGGCATACCTTCGGGGAAAAAGCAAGTTACAATTAATCTGTATGTCGATCCGACTTGGTAATCGATATATTTTTTAATTGCATCTTTTTATGAGCGATCGACAATTTAAGCCCTGTCCCATCTGTTCCATCCCATCGCCATATTGGGATCGATATCCCCGTCTAGTATGTTCGACTTGCTGTAGCAAAGCCTGTGACAGTCAAGGGCGCAAGGTACAATTTTTTAACGACTTCAATGGCGGTTTTGAGGCGATTGTAGCGGATACTAAAGAAGAGTATCCCAGCCACCTTTGCTATATTGAAGGGGTCAAGTGTTGGGCCGAGGAAGGGAAATTTGGCGGTATTGCGATCGAGGTTTGTGACTAATACACTTTATTTCTTTTGCCATTCTTGCTGTTTTTTTCGAGCAGATTGCAGCCATTTTTGAGATTCTGGATAAACAGTTGTCCCAGGTTTGACAGATTCTAATTGATTGATAATCTGTTGCAATTGTCCGAGGGAGTTACTGGGATTTTGACTGGGAGAATTTACATTATTTTGCAAGTTGGCAAACAAGCTTTTAGCTTCTTGCAAAGCTTTTTCAGAATCTCTTTCTGCTTGGAGTCTAATCTGGGAAATTCCTAAATTTTTCTGGTATTGGGCGAGTTTGGTTTGAGCGTCGAGATAGCCCGGATTATCCACAGGAACCATTTTCAGTCGGTTAATTCCTTCTTCCCACAATCCTGCTATTTGTTCCCACTGGGCGGCTGGATGCGGCGGTTTTTGCGAGGCGACGGCGGCGGAAAGAGCAAATTCTTTGGCTGCTTCAATTAAGTTGTCGGCGTGTACCGAACCTGTGGCGATTCCTCCCATTGCTTGAAAATCTCTTTCTGCTGCTTGGAGTTTTTTCTTAGCAGTTTCTCCGGCGAGGGTTTCGGCGGGAATTTGATTGAGTCGATCGATCGCACTTTGCCAATTTCCAGTCGCTTTTTGCCTGTCGGCGGCAGTTTTCGCTTGCTGGTACTGCTGTTTCGCGGCGTCGAGAGTTTGTTCGACTTGATTTAACTCAGTAAAAGCATTTTTTTGCTGAAAAATTTGAGCATCCATCCGCCCGATATTTTTGCGGGCTGCTTGAAATTCATCGACTGAAAAGCGCCAAGTGCAGCCGGAAAAAGAGCAATAAGTTTTTGGATAGTAGCCGAGGAACCACACCGGCAAAGCATCGAGGTGTTTTTGAGCTTGTTTTACTTTCGTGTCGCCATATTCAAAATCTGCCGCAGCCGTAGCTTTGTTAACAAGTTGATCGGATTGTTCCACGAGGGCGATCGCCTGTCGGTAATTGTAATCCATAGCTGGTAAAAGTATAGTCATCTATTACATGACATAGGAGGCTTCAAGTCCCTCCCCTTTCACTTTTACTTCGAGCGGATTAACCCGCCTCGGCTGAGCTACGCAGCTCCCTATCCCATCGCTGAAGGCATTTGGGATTGCTTTTCTCAAAATATTATAAGCTCCGTTAACATCGGCATTAATTAATCGACCCTCCGATGTTCTATACAATCCTCTCTTAATTCGCTTTCCACTAAATTTGGTATCCTGGGCGCCAAGATTCCCGTAGACAGGAATTGGATCTAAGTTCAAAAAATTCGATTTGGAAGTATAAGATTCTTCTTGCTCTATTACCTTGATTCCCATCAATTCAGCTTTGTATTTCAACATCTCAATTAGTCGAGCATGAGGAATGCTGACAAAGTTTTGATTTGTTTTCTTGCCTAAATTGATCTCATTTTTCCATTGTACGTTTTTGCCAATTACTAGC
>NZ_JAEQDE010000202.1:0-2620 GCF_020737865.1 Microcoleus sp. PH2017_35_SFW_U_B | reverse complement strand
TCTATGTTGTTTGTTAATTACGTGTTTTTCTACGAGCTGCATTTGACTCGACATGAGTAAATGTACTGTGCTTTGTATTATATACGACTTCCTGCGAGCGTCAACATGGCAGGTAAAAAATTATAATCAGTCCAAATGCAGATTTCTCTGACGCAAGACGCCCACATCTGTCATCCAATGGCACGGAGGCAAAAACAAATTGAACCAGGGGCAAATAGTCTCGTGCGATCGCCCGAGTTGCGGACAAAGCTGCCCAAATAGTCAAGGATGGGTAGCTTTGTCCATAAATTAAGTTACAGTTTCAAACCCCCACCATACTGACTACAGTGGCGCGGTTTGGCACGGGACTTATCTGACTTGGATGGAGGAAGCTAGGGTGGAAAGTTTGCGCTCTCTCGGCATCGAGTATGCAGAGTGGGTGGCGCAGGGTGTGGAATTGCCGGTGGTTGAGCTTTCACTGCGCTACCACCGCTCTGTACAAATGGGTCAATCTGTGGCAGTCAGAACCCGGATGGCTGCTACCGAGGGCGTGCGGCTGCTTTGGGATTACGAAATTCGATCGCCCGACGCTCAAGAATTATACGTGACAGCACAGGTAACTTTGGTTGGTGTCGATCGGGACAAGGGCAAGATTATCCGTCAATTGCCGCCGGCGCTGAAGGAAGCTTTGACAAGGCTTTCTGTTAAACCTTTACCCTAACTTTGGTTCATTATCCAAAATAGTTTGCCCAGACATCATAAGTAGAGTGGTTGAATTTTCAGTCATTAAACAAGATTGCACTGATTCGCTCGCTCTACTTAAAATTATCTCTATTTTATTTTTGTTAGATAAACTTTTAATCTACCATTGACCTGTCAATCAAATATTTATGCCAAACTTCTACTTGTACCAATTGAAACAATCCTTGTTACAACACTATTAGTTGAGTTTGTTTACTCAACTATTGCCGCGCTTTGCGTCGCTATAGAAATCCTAAATCATTTGTGAATTTCTTACTCCCTCCCCTTAATAAGGGTAGGGTAGGGGTGGGGTAAAAAACTTTACGACTCCTGCAAAGACTGCTATAGTTTGATGTTCTGTTGTTGTTGGGAACCATACATGGCGAGACACCCTACCAATATTGTTGCATTAATTTTCCAAAATTGTATTAATTCGCTGCCCAAATATCCCAATTAATGCGCTCTACACAACAACATTGTACATTAATGTTAACATTTAACTATGTCAAACAATGTAAACAAATATAAAGTGTTTTGCCAGGTAAACACAGGCGCTAAAATTGTGATATCCTTGAACAAGATAGTGTTTTTTGAATACCCATTTTGGGAAAAACAGCAAAATAACTCAATTTATATCAATTAAATAAACAAATGGAAGCATTACTTTTATTGATAGGGTTTGCAGGCGGGGCATTAGTCTGCTGGCTTATTTTGAATAAGCGAAATTCACGCAATTTGGTGCGGATGCAGGGTTCGCAGGAGGCCATATCGAAGTTGGCGTCGCAGTTGGATGCTAGAACTTCGGAATTGCGGCAGAAAATGCAGAATGAAACTCAGCTAAATTCTGAAATGTTTGAGCTGCAAAGTCGCTTGGAAATTGTGACTCGCGAGCAAGATGTTTTAAACAATCAAGTGTCGGAATTGGAAGAATTTTTGGCAGGAATTGCTGAGGAGCGATCGCAAGTTAATGCTCTGATTGCTGATTTGCAGTTTCAGCTAGAAAATACTCAACAAGCTGAGTCTCAGTTAGCAGAAGTGGCAGAACTTCAATATCAGTTAGAATTGGCTCAGCACGAGCGATCGCAACTTAACGCCCAAATCCGGGAAATGCAAGCAGAGTTAGAGGCGGTTAATGCAGAACGTTCTCAATTTAACGCTCTGCTTTCGGAAGTTGAAAGTCAGTTGGAAACTGCTAGCCAAGGCAGATTGCAGGTACAATACCAGTTGTCAGAAATTCAAATTAAGTTCGATCGCTCAATTCAAGAGCGGGAGCAACTTCAGTCTCAACTTTCGGGATTGCAAGCTCAACTAGAGAGTTCAGAGCAAGAACGAGAAATCCTCAACTCTCAATTGGAAACCGCCCGCCAACAACCAAATCAACCGCAACCTGAAGCATTAGAGCTGGAAACGCAGTTAGAAGCAGCGAATCAGGATAAAATGCAGTTAAACTCTCAATTATCTGAGCTGCAAAGTCAATCAGAAACGGTTGTTCGAGAGCGGGAACAGTTGCTGTCTCAGTTGTCAGAATTGCAGGTTCAATTAGAAACGGCTAACAAAGAGCGATCGCACATTTACTCTCAACTCTCGGAATTGCAAAATCTCTTCGATACAGCAAATCAGAGCCAAGCTCAACTGCAATCTTCAGTATCCGAATTAGAACAGCAGTTAGAAAGTCTATACCAAGAGCGATCGCAACTGCAATCAGATTTAGAAACTGCAAACACAGAACGCTCGCACCTCTATTCTCAAGTCTTAGAATTGCAAACTCAAATCGAGACAGCCAACCACAATCAAGCTCAAATGCAATCTCAAATATCCGACTTAGAAAATCAGTTAGAAAATGGGCGTCAAACTCGATCGCAATTGGAAGAGCAACTCAATTCTCAAGTCTCGGAAATGC
>NZ_JAEQDE010000096.1:57330-77835 GCF_020737865.1 Microcoleus sp. PH2017_35_SFW_U_B | reverse complement strand
GGTACGTAGTTGCGCTTCAGCGCTCTTTCATACATAAGATAAAGAGCGCTGAAGCGCAACAACATACCTTTGCGGGATTATTTTTTAGGTACGTAGTTGTGCTTCAGCGCTCTTTCATACATAAGATAAAGAGCGCTGAAGCGCAACAACATACCCAAGATATTACTTAAAACGGGATTTCCTCATCTTCATCTTCCACAGTCTTAGCCGTCATCCGCCAACTGGTAATATACTCAATCTGCACATCAATTGTGTTAATCGCATCCCCCAACTGCTTTTGGATGTATTGAGTCAGAGTCACCATAAAATCCAATTCAACTCCCGCAGATTGCACAACTTTAGCCAAGCTAGCAAAATCTACCTTCAAAATCGAAGAACTAGATAACTTAAAATCAGGAGTATTGCTCTTATTTTGCACCAACATTGCTTTTTTAATCCGTTCTTTCAGATGCTCAACTTCCGAATCCAGCAACTTCCATTCAGGGAAAATTTCTTGATACCTTTTCCCCAATGCCGTTAAATCTTCACTCTCGGGTTCCGGCACAATTTTCTTAGCAGTAGATTTTCGCCGCTGCTGTACATTAGAATTCAACCGCCAACTAGCAATATCCTCAACTTGCAAAGATGGATGAGTAATAAGTTCACCTAACTGTTTTTGAATTTCTTTCGTCAGTGTCACCGGAAAATTTAAATCAATTTGCTGAGTTTGTGTCAGTCTCGCCAGCGTCATAAAATCAACTTTCATAGTTATCGAACTGGAAAGCTGAAAACAAGAGCTATCTTTGAGCTTTTGCGCCATCATTCCTGCTTTAAATCGTTCTTTGACTTCAGCTATTTCTGAATCAAGCGGTTTCCACTGAGATTCTATTTGCTGATATTTTTTCCCCAAGGATATCAAGTTTTCCGTTGCGGGTTCGGGGTAAGATTGGGCAATAATTTCTAGCAGGCGCTGATGCACTTTAGCTAAATAAACTGCGTCTATCTTGGCATATTCTAGCTGCTTCTGGGTCAGGGGACGCTTTCCCCAATCGCCGCTTTGTTCTGTTTTATCTACATAAGTAATGCCGCAAAGTATTTCGATTAATGTTTTGAGTTGTCGGTTGGGTAAGGGCAGGATATAAGCTGGAATCTGTCTCGACATTTTTAATGTACAAGTGACATTTTTGGCGTCGTCATTACCCAGAAATCTGATGTCATAGCTGGCGCTGTGGAAGACTTTTTCAATATCTGGATTGACCATGATTTGGTTGATGAAGTCTTTTGCCAATTCAGGTTGATCTAAGACATCTAGTAGAAACGTGGCATCTCCTGTCGCATCGGTGGAGTCAGCTAACACTTGAATTAGAGATAATCTGGGGTTCGATTTATAGTCTGCTATTTCTGTGTCAACCCACAGGATTTTAGCTTGCGAAAATTTAGCGATGAGTGCTTTGATGTCGTTTGCTGCTGTTAAATAAGGCATTTTTACAGACTTTTACTATTAACTTTATGCTTATATTATGCTATAGCAATTATCGTGTCAATTGTCAATGATTGAAGTGCCGGACATGGAATTGCACATTAGTGTTAACTTAACGTCAAACGTAATAGCGGTCTGCTGTTTGATTGTCATCATACAAATTAGGTACGTTGTTGGGCTTTAGCCCTCTTTCCTGATACCAGGAAAGAGCGCTGAAGCGCAACTACATACCTTAACCTTAAAAAGCAGTAAGGGTGCACCGCAGCGCACCCTACAAACCATTAACCTAGGACTCTTCTGCTGCTTCCTCAGATAGCGCTTCTTCGATCGACTCTTCACCCGAAGCCGGCACCAAAGCCACAGCTACGATCGAATCATCCTCATCCAAGCGCTGCACCCGCACGCCCGTTGCAGTCCGGGATTGCGTGGAAATTGCACTCACAGCTTGACGGATAATAATACCTCGGTTGGTAATAATCATCAATTCGTCATCTTCGTTGACAATTCGCAGCGCAGCTACCTGATCCTTGCCCTTTTTCGACTTGAATTTGGTAGCAGTTAATCCCTTGCCTGCCCGTCTTTGTAGGCGGAATTGAGAAACAGGAACTCGCTTACCGTAGCCGTTAGTTGTGATTACCAACACCGAAGGAACTTCGCTATTAACTGTGGGAATTTCTTCGGCATCTTCGCCTTCAATTTCCTCAGCTTCCAGTTCTAATTCTTCGTCTTCCAATTCCACATCGCCCGTTTCCAATTCAGCAATTTCTACTCCTTCAAATTCCGAGTCGCCCGTTTCTAACGGAGCAATATCTGTTCCTTCCAATTCTGAATCTTCTGTGTCAGCAATTTCGGCAACAATGGAACTTGGCAAGATGTCCATGCTGATCAACTCATCGCCCGATCGCAATTTCATTGATTTCACACCCCGAGTCGCCCGGCCAACCGGACGCAACTGCTCGTGATTGGTGCGGAAGTGAATCGCCATACCTTGGCGCGTACCGATGATGATGCTGTCACCAACTTTTGCTCTCCGCACCCAGCGCAATTGGTCGCCTTCTTCTAGAGAAATCGCGATTAACCCATTAGTGCGGATGTTCGCAAAAGCTGAAAGTGCAGTTTTCTTGATGTAGCCGCCGCGAGTTAGCATCACCAAGTATTCTTCGCTGGTGAATTCTGTAACTGACACCATAGAAGTGATTTTTTCTTCTATAGGAATCGGCAACAGTTGCACCACGGGAGTGCCGCGCGCCGTCCGGGAACAGACGGGAATTTGATAAGCTTTGAGAGAGTAAACTACGCCTCTGTCGCTAAAGAACAAAACGCTGTCGTGATCGCAACAGGAAAGGAAATGTTCTACTCCGTCATCTTCCTTCATTTTCGCGCCTGCTTTGCCACGAGTAGCGCGACTTTGGGCCTCGAAAGTGCTGACAGGCATCCGCTTGATGTAGCCTTGCTCTGTGATCAGAATAATTGCTTGTTCGTTGGCAATTAAATCTCTTTCATCGATTTCTCCTTCGGCGTGTTCGATGACGCTGCGTCTGGGAGTGGCGATTTTAGTTTGAATTTCGACTGCTTCAACTTCAGCGATTTCTAAGATCCGTTCCCGGCGCGCCAAGATATCTTCCAAATCGGTGATTTTTATTCGCAGTTCTTCGTGTTCTTGCTGAATTTTTTGTGCTTCCAATGCTGTCAAACGCCGAAGCTGCATTTGCAGAATTGCGTCGGATTGCTGTTCGGAAAGACCGTAATTCTCGATCAATTCTTGTTTGGCAGCGGCGGAGTCGGCAGCGGCACGAATTAGGTGAATAATGGCATCTAAATTGTCTAGGGCAATTAATAAGCCTTGCAGGAGATGGTCGCGTTCTTCTGCTTTGCGGAGTTCGTATTGAGTCCGGCGAGTAATTGTCTCAATGCGGAAGTCTAGGAAGACATTGAGGAATTGTGAGAGCGTCAGTAGTTGGGGTTCCCCGTTTACTAGCGCTAACATATTGGCTCCAAAATTTGATTGGAGCGGTGTTTGTTTGTAGAGGTTGTTGAGGACGACGCGGGGATAGGCGTCGCGTTTGAGTTCGATCACGATCCGCATTCCGTCTCTATCGCTTTCGTCGCGAATGTCGGAAATCCCATCTAATCTTTTGTCGTTTACCAGTTCGGCAATTTTCTCAATTAACGCTGCCTTGTTTGTTTGGTAAGGCAATTCGGTGATAATAATTGCTTCTTTGTCGGGGCGGCCGGCGTGTTCGATGGTTTCAATGCCGGCGACTCCGCGCATTGTAATCGAGCCGCGCCCGGTGGTGTAAGCATCGCGAATGCCGCCTCTGCCGAGAATTTGCCCGCCGGTGGGAAAGTCCGGGCCGGGAATGTACTGCATCAATTCCAGGTCAGTAAGGCCTGGATTGTGGATTAGCGCTACCAAACCGTCAATTATTTCGCCCAAGTTGTGCGGCGGAATGTTGGTGGCCATCCCTACGGCGATCCCGGAGGAACCGTTGAGCAAAATTTGGGGGATGCGTGCGGGGAGTACGAGGGGTTCTTGTTGGGAACCGTCGAAGTTGTCGCCGAAATCAACTGTTTCGCAGTCGATGTCGCGCAGCATGGAGTCGCTCGTCAGGGCTGTGAGGCGACATTCGGTGTACCGCATGGCAGCGGGCGGGTCGTTGTCAACGGAGCCGAAGTTGCCGTGGCCGTTGATCAGGCGTTCGCGCATGGAGAAATCTTGAGCCATCCGCACCAGGGCGTCGTAAACTGCTGTATCTCCGTGCGGGTGATACTTGCCCAGCACCTCCCCGACGACGCGGGCGCATTTGCGGAATGGTCGATCGGGAGTCAAGCCCAATTCGTTCATGGCGTAGAGAATGCGTCGGTGAACGGGCTTGAGACCGTCCCTAGCATCTGGTAGCGCCCGACCGACTATTACGCTCATGGCGTATTCCAAGTACGATCGGGACATCTCACCCCCCAGATCCGTCGGGATTATCCGCGACTCAGAGATACTCATAGGTTGAAAAACTCCGCTAAAACTTTAAATTTGACCGCTATAAATCCCCAAAATGCGATAAAATCGATTTGGATTCAGTTGAGCTGCCAAATATTGCAAATTACTCCTAAAATTATATCACAATTTGCCCTTAACTTTATGGGAAAGTTGCCAGAAAAATTAAGGGACGAAACAAGGGAAATTTGTAAATTGACAGTTGGTGATTTAGTCATCAATTGGCAAAATCTAAAAAGGTTTTTTTAGGCGGTCTGGTTTCATGCTTTGGTGAGTTTTTTTGAGGGCTATATAAAAAATTAAAATGGTGGCCCGATCGCAATTTTAATTTCACAAAACCGAAGGCCTTCTTAAAGCAAACTAAAAATCTAAAATCTAAAATCTAAAATCTAAAATCTAAAATCTGCTGATGCTACCCGTCATCTATTCCGAAGATTTTTTGCTGCACAAGACTGGAATGCTTCACCCAGAGCGACCAGAACGTTTGACGGCGATCGTCAATGCTCTGAAAGCTGCTCCCTGGGCCGATCGCATTGAGTGGCAACTCCCCACCCCAGTGGCGCAGCGCGAACCAGAACTGCTCTCGGCGATCAAAAAAGTTCACGCGCCAAGATACATCAAAGAAGTCGAACATTTGGCTCATCGTGGAGGTGGCTACCTCGACGGTGACACGCCGATTTCTGCTGAAAGTTACGACGTAGCGCTGCTGGCGGCGAGTGCTTGGCTCGATGGGGTCGATCGAGTTTTAGCAACCAACGAACCGGCTTTTACGATCGCCAGACCGCCGGGACACCACGCCGAAAACAGCCGTGCGATGGGATTTTGCTTGTTTTCCAACGCTGCGATCGCAGCTCGCTATGCCTTGGAACAGCCGGGAATCAACCGCGTCGCCATCCTAGACTGGGACGTGCACCACGGCAACGGCACTCAATCTTTGGTGGAAAACAGCAGGCAAATCGCCTACTGTTCCCTGCACCAATCTCCCTGCTATCCAGGAACCGGAGATGCTGACGAGCAAGGTGCTTACAACAATGTGCTGAATATTCCCCTGTATCCGGGTGGCGGCATAGCTGAATACCTGAGCGCCTTTGAATCTCTTGTCGTACCGTTTTTGTCAAATTTTGAACCAGATTTGTTGATTGTCAGCGCCGGTTACGACGCAATAGCCTCGGATCCGCTGGCCAGCATGAATCTGGCGCCGTCAGATTTCGGTACTTTCACGGGATATTGCCTACAAATCACTCGCCGCATAGCCTTCGGTTTGGAGGGCGGTTACGCGCTGCAAGAGTTGGCCGAGTCGGTTGTAGCGACTATTGACCGGTGCCTCAATTAGCTGCAAAATTGGCAGACGGGATTAGGAGGTTGAGAAGGGATTAGGAGGGGATTGACAGCAATGGCGGGCGATCGTCCAAGCTCAGATTTGTCGATCGCCCGATCGGCCTTCTCTCCTCGAACCTCTCCCCTCTGCCTTCTGCCCTCGATCAACTGTCAACTGTCAACTGTCAACTGTCAACTGTCAACATCTGTGACAAGCATCACGAATTTAAAAGATCCGAGTCACTGAGCGTCTAAGTCTCAGTCACAAATTTTTAGCCTAAAAATCACACCGTGTCAATGTTTTCGATCGCAGGAATCGGCGATCGGACAGAGCATAATAGGACTACGATCAGCCTGTAATATTTTAATATCTCTCAATCAACTAGGAGGTTTATCATGTCCGTTTCCCAAATGACACTCGAAGAATTATTTGGTCAGGTCATGTTCTCTAGTGTCGTGACTCGCCACGACCGGAGACAGCTAAGATCCGCACTCTTAGAAAGAACCCTGAATGAAGATGAGTATGCCATCATCAACCGACTGCTGTACAATGTGCGTCGCGGTTGGGTGAAAATTGTCGATTAAAGACCCAGCACCCAACCCCCGAGCGAGAAAGAAGTTCATAGCCTTTTCAATTTTCGCTTAAAGAATTGGTAATGACTGATGATTATCGGGGTATAGAACATGGGCCTACAGTTACATTCTTTTGCAAACTGGATAAAATTAGAACTTGCCACTTAGGGAAGTTTTCCGTGTTTTTAAGCGACAGTTTAATGTTTGGAGAGCGGTGTTAATGATTCTAATTGCGATCGACATCCGCCTAGAAGTAGAGATATTTATAAAATAACAGGTTTCGGGTGCATCTCTACTTGTTTAAAAAATGTGAGTTTTGAGTTGCTAACTTCCAAGTTAGAATTAACTCAAAACTCATACTTGTTTGGAGGTAACAGAAGAAGGAAGAAGGAAGAAGGAAGAAGGAAGAAGGAAGAAAGAAGAGGGTAGAAGGTAGAAGGAAGAAGGAAGAAGGAAGAAAGAAGAGGGTAGAAGGTAGAAGCAATCGAACGTAAGGTTTTCAGTCATTAAGAATATCTGAACCGTCGAGCGCGGTTGCTAGAAAATTTTATATTTGAGATTAGGAAAGAGTGAGGGCGATCGGGATTAGGAAGCGCTATCAAGTGCAAAAATTTTAAACCGTTATCAAAAATCAAAACAATCAGCAGTTTCGCGTTGAGTCGGAATGTGCGATCGCCACAAGCACAGGAAGTCGGAACGTGCGATCGCCCATTCCGGCAAATTAAGCCCAGAAGTGTCAAAATATTAACAACCAGTTCATCCTTAAAATATATGGCTCCCGCCGTTTTAATTGAAAATCTTCAGAAACGCTACGGCACTGTAGAAGCCGTTAAAGATGTTTCCTTCAAGGTAGAACCGGGGGAAATATTTGGTTTGCTAGGCCCCAACGGTGCAGGCAAAACCACAACCCTGCGGGTACTATGTACCTTGAGTGCCCCTGATAGCGGACGTATTGAAGTGTCAGGCATTTCAGCAGTCAGCCAGCCGAGAATGGCCAGACAGAAACTCGGCTACGTCGCCCAAGAAGTCGCTCTCGATAAGGTGTTGACAGGGCGCGAACTCCTGCAATTGCAAGCGGCGCTTTACCATTTGCCGCGCAAGACTATTAAAGGGCGGATTGACGAAATGGTGAAACTCCTCGGTTTGGAGGAATGGGAAAATAAAAAAACGGGTACCTATTCCGGCGGTATTCGCAAGCGCCTCGACTTAGCTGCTGGATTGCTTCACCAGCCGGATGTTTTGGTGTTAGACGAACCGACTGTCGGGCTAGATATTGAGAGTCGGGTGGTAGTGTGGGATTTCCTGCGCCGCTTGCGGGAGGAAGGTACGACGGTGTTGATTACCAGCCATTATCTCGAAGAAGTCGATGCTTTAGCCGATCGCGTGGCGATTATTGACAAGGGTACGGTGATTGCACAGGGGACGCCGGAGGAGTTGAAAAATCGCGTTGGGGGCGATCGGGTGACTTTGCGGATTCGGGAGTTTTCGCCACTGGAAGAAGCCGAAAAAGCCCAAGCTTTAATGGAATCTCTGCCTTTCGTCCAAGAAGTAATTATCAACAGCGCCCAAGGAAATTCTCTAAATTTGGTAGTAACACCGCACAGCGACGCGCTGGTGACAATTCAGCAAGCCTTGAAAGATGCGGGACTTCCTACTTTTGGGATTGCTCAATCTCGTCCGAGTTTGGATGATGTGTATTTGGCGGCGACTGGTAAAACGCTGTTGGATGCGGAGTTGGCTGCTGCTAGCAATCGGGATTTGAAGGCTGAACAAAAACAGGCAATGCGATCGTAGTTTAGTTTAGGTGGTTATTATGGGTGCGGGGTCAGAAACCCGGTTTCTCAGGAAAATCTGGTTGGGTGACGAGAAATCTGTAAAGAAACCGGGTTTCTTTGGCCTTAGTCCTATTTAAGATGATTCGACGGTTGAATACGATAGTAATTTTGGGAGATATTAATAGATGAATCTTGTTTTAGAAGTTGAAGCACCTCCTTTCCGAGAAGATGCAACAGGTGCTATTCGGGTGGGAAACTCAAGAGTTTTGCTGGAATTGGTGATTCGAGCTTTTCAAGATGGTGCATCGCCGGAATCCATTGTGCAGCGTTATTCTACTGTGTCATTGTCTGATGTCTATAGTGCGATCGGCTATTATCTCCGACACCAAGAAACAGTAGAAGCTTATCTCAATTATCGCGAACAATTAGCAGATTCCGTTCATCAGCGTTTGTTGGATATTCAACCCGATTTGACCGTTGTGCGATCGCGTTTGTTAGCCCAAAAAAATCTTGAGGGTTAACTATTTTGTAAGGTGCGTCGCTGTGAGATTGTCGATCTTTTTGAGGATTTTTGATGGCGACGCACCCTACAGCTACTGTCAACTGTCAACTGTCAACTGTCAACTGCTATACATCCAATACTTGCTCTGCTGTCAGCGCTAATTCTGGGAAAGTTCGGGAAATAATTCGCTCATTTCCTCGAAAAGCCGTCATTTGATAAACCCCATTTTCATCAAGCAAGTAAACAAAAACTGTAGGAACTTTCGGATTACCTAAATAATCGCGACTTCCCAAAGCTAAATAATCGACAATCCAGTATTCCGAAATTCCCAGACGCTGATATTCATCCAGCTTATCGATATAATCATCTTCCCAATTGGTCGATACAACTTCTACAACTAATTGCAGCGGTTCAGTTATGGCTGAGTAGGCAAAAGGCTGTGATTCCCAGAGAGTTTTATTTATTACACTAACATCAGGATGGCGACCTTGTTCTCTACCATTTGAGGTTAAAGTCCTCACCATGAATCTGCCAGACACCCTGTAATTGAGGGGGACGCGATCGATTTCTTTATCAAACTGTTTGACAAGGAAATAGGCAAGATCCTCGTGCAGTCTTATTGGTAATATTCTCACAATTTCTCCATTGACAAGTTCATAGCGGCCTTCTTCATCGGGAAGTTGCTTTACAAATTGCTCGAAACTGAGCATCTGCTTAGGTTGGGTACGAATTGCGGTCATGGTTTTCTCTCATTTAGGTAGATTAGGACTTAGGATGGTGGCCCAGAAACCGGGTTTTTTTCCCGAAAGATGCGTTATACACCGTAAATTCGGTAAAAAACCCGGTTTCTTTAATCGGAGTGCGTTTAGGACTGTAGATATTTAAGACTATTCTGCAACCATTTTAACATGAGGATATAATTAAAACTATTGCAGCCAAAAGGTGAACGGCATGGTTCAACAACTCGTCCCACAAACAACACAACAAATCATCTATCCCGACAGCGACGGTCAACCAATGGCAGACAACACCAAACAATTCCGCTGGATTGTCACAATCAAGGAAAACCTAGAAATCTTATTCGCGACTTGCGCTGACGTATTTATTGCCGGCGACTTACTCTGGTATCCCGTCGAAGACGATAACAAAACTCGCAAAGCACCTGATATATTAGCAGTCTTTGGTAGACCAAAAGGAGACAGGGGATCTTACAAACAATGGGAAGAAGATAATATTCCACCTCAAGTGGTTTTTGAAATATTATCTCCTGGAAATACCAGCACAGAAATGCTCAGAAAACTATTCTTCTATCAAAACTACGGAGTTGAAGAATATTATATTTATGACCCAGATACCTTAGAATTTACAGGTTCTCAACGAGTGGGCGATCGCCTAGAAGAAATCCCAGAAATCAACGGTTGGGTCAGCCCCCGCTTGGGTATACGGTTTCAACTCACACCAGAAACCCTGGAAATTTACCGCCCAGACGATCGCAAATTCCTCACTTCTGTAGAATTAGATCAACTTCGAGAACAGGAAAGCCAACGGGCCGATCGCGAACAGCAAGAAAAAGAACTTGCTCAGCAAGAAAAACAACTCGCTCAACAACAGCTAGAAGCAGAACGTACTCTGCGACAACAGGAACAGCAACGCTATCAAGCTTTAATAGAATTGCTGCGAGAAAAAGGCATTGACCCTCAACAATTGTAAGGCCGATCGCCCGCCCAACACCAATCCCTCCAGACTTGCTACCCTAAAGATAGTTAAATTTAATCCACAAGCAATTATGAGCGGTACTGTTACATCCCCCAACCTCAACCAGCAGCGGCCACTCACCACGCCATCCGCTGACACTTCGAGTTCCCTGCTGGCCGACTTCATCCAAGAAACACTAGCCTTAACCAAGCGCCTGTTTATTCAATTGCAGCGCCGCCCCTCCACCCTAGTTGCAGGAATTATTCAGCCGCTGATGTGGTTGGTTTTATTCGGAGCTCTGTTTAAAAATGCACCAGCCGGCTTGTTCGGCGAAAGCCAGAATTACGGACAATTTCTTGGCGCAGGCGTAATAGTTTTTACTGCATTTGCAGGCGCGCTGAATGCCGGTTTACCGATTATGTTCGATCGCGAATTCGGATTTCTCAACCGCCTGTTAGTCGCGCCCCTGGCTTCGAGATTTTCCATAGTCCTCGCTTCGGCGATTTTTATCGTCACCCTCAGCTTTATCCAAACAGGCACAATCGTTACGGCGGGAGCCTTTTTGGGTTCGGGATTCCCCGGACTTGCTGGACTGGGCGCGATCGCCCTCATAGTCCTACTATTAGTTTTGGGCGTCACCGGTTTGAGTCTAGGTTTAGCCTTCGCCCTTCCCGGTCACGTAGAATTGATTGCGGTAATTTTTGTTACTAACTTGCCGCTATTATTTGCCAGCACCGCCCTCGCGCCGCTGTCGTTTATGCCAGACTGGCTGCAAGTTGTCGTCACTCTCAATCCTCTCAGTTATGCGATCGAACCCATCCGCTATTTGTACCTCCACAGCGATTGGTCGCTAGCTAGCGTCGTAATGCAAGCTCCTTGGGGTACAGTTACCTTTGGAGGAGCGCTATTAGTCCTGCTGGCGTTTGATTTGGTGGCGCTCCTCAGCATTCAACCCCTGCTGCGGCGCCGGTTTGCTTAGATCGCACGGCGGTTGAAACCGCGTCTACAAAAACCAAGTCCGCCGGACGCCGACTGAAAAAAATAACGTAATTTCAACTGGCTGGTCTTCTTCAACCCGCGGAGGCGGGTTTTGTATGTATAGACGCGGTTTCAACCGCCCGGTCTTCTTAGCAATTGTTTTTTTGAAAGTACAACGAATAAATCATGAACAACAAAACTTCTAAATCAGGCAAATTGATGGTGCGGATTGCTGCAAGTGCGATCGCCACCAGTGCTCTTTTGTCACCTCAAGCAACCTTCGCTCAAGCCAGCGGTTTAAATAATAACAACCCCCAACCGCTGCAAGACTTTCAAACTAAAGACAACACCGACCCTTTTTCCGGCCGCAGCACCGGAGGCGGAATATTTGATTTAATTCACAGATCCAGACTCGGAGGTGGCCGCAGCATCGAAGAATTCAATACTGAACAGCGCCAAAATTTGAACGACGCCGCCGCCGATTTTCGCAACAAACAGCGCCAAATGCTGGAAAAACAAGCAGCACCTGCACCGGGGGCGGCACCTACAGAAATTACTGCCCCCGCCCCTTAAATTTACAACTGTTGTTTGCTCATTTCCTAGTCCGCGAAGGCGGACTTCGTTTGACTTGCGACAGCGATTTCAATCCCCCAATCTGCTTTGTTTGACTCGCGACAGCGATTTCAATCGCCCAATTTGCTTTAACTAACAAACCCCCCAAACACCGCCATACCGTAGTATTTCCAAGGAACTGCCACAGTCTCAAATCCAGCATTTGCCAGCATTTCCAACTGTGCCGCAACTGTCGCTAGGCGATCGGGATTAGAATAGCCGTAAGACACACTCGTCCCCACACCAGCACGAATTGTGGCTAAAGTTTCCCCCTGACTTAGCGCCCAATCTTCTCGCGCCGCTTGATAAATATCCTTCATTACTGCTGATTCTGCCAAAACAGGATCGGCATTCCAAAAACAGCCACCAGCATTTAAACTTTCGCGAATCCGTTGAAACAACTTCAACTTCATTTCGTCCTCAAGATGGTGAATTGCCAGAGATGAAATAGCAGCATTAAACTTATCCCCCAAACCTAAAACATTTGGATTGTTCGCCCATTCTCCAAAATCCAATTCTATGCCAGTCCACCGCGCTGCGTATCCGGCCGACTCTATTTTGGTGCGGGCAAAATCAAGCATTCGCGGCGAATAATCCACAGCAAATATTTCCGCAGACGGGTAGCATTGCAGAACTTTTAAACTCAGTTCCCCCGTACCGCAGCCGAGTTCTAAAATGCGGTGGTTGTTGCTAGCAATGCAGCCAACTAATACATCCAGCATTTCGTCATATTTAGGTAAAAGTCGCCGAATGCCCGTATCAAAATCCGCAGTGTTGACAAAAACTTCTCCCGGAAAAATTTCATTGCGTGCAGGTGAGACAGTAGAGTCAGAATTCACGATCGCCAATTAGAGACTACAATCGTCATCCTAACCGAAATAGAGCAAAAAGTGCATGAAGTAGGGAAACGGCACGGCGCCGTGTGCTTACCGATATTTTATTTCATTTAGATTAAAAAATATATAAAGTTATGCGTACTGTTACGGACAAGGGAAACACTCGCGGTAAACAAGAATTAACCATCCCTTGCACTATCGAGTCTTGCTTTACAGCAAAACACTCTGAAAAAGCAGTGTTATGTTAGTAGTGCATAAAATTAAATCAATATCGAACCTCACATTTGAGGATAGCATGGACAAATTGATTTCTCGCAGTCTGGCTGCCATCAACCAATTAATTTACAAGCGAATTCTGCTTCTGATGACAATTTTATTTTGTGTAGGCGTAGGAGTAGCGATGGCAAATATGTCTCGTCTTTCATCTACCCTAATACAAGCGCAAGCCCTCCAAAATGCTACACTTTACGCCCAAGCTATTAAAGAAGCCCGCACCCTTTACAGTTCTGATGTTATCAGTCCTCTCAACACGAAGAAAGCGATTAACTTTACCCACGACTACAACCCAATATCAACAAAAGTAACAGTTCCCGTACCTGCCACCTTCTTAATAGAACTCGGCAACCAGATTACCAACAAAAATCCCGAAGTATCAGTTCGTCTCTACAGCGACTACCCGTTTCCCTGGCGGCGAGAAGAAGGTGGTGCCCGAGACGATTTTGAGCGTCAAGCTATTACCTATTTGATGCAAAATCCAACCGGACAATTTTTCCGCACTGAGGATTTTCGCGGTAAGCCCGCATTTCGATATGCCCAGGCAGATCGTCTCCTTCCTAGTTGCGTTAACTGTCACAACACTAACCGCGATAGTCCTAAAAAAGACTGGAAAGTGGGAGATGTGCGCGGGATATTAGAAATTACTCAACCTCTAGAAACCATTACTCAAAAAACTAGAAGCGGACTGAAAGACCTGTTTTTACTGTTAGCAGGACTTTCAACTTTAGGCATCGCAGGATTAACTTTAGCTCTCAGCAGGTTGCGCCAAAATGCTAAACAATTAGAACAGCGGGTCAGGGAACGCACGGCACAATTGCAAGAAACTAATGTAGAATTGTTGAAAGAACAAGAAAAAAGCGATCGCCTGCTGCTCAATATTTTACCCGAATCCATTGCTGCCAAGCTAAAAGACGGTCAAAGCAGCATTGCTGACGGCTTCGCCGAAGTCACTATTTTGTTTGCCGATATCGTCGGCTTTACCGTGCTTTCAGCGCAAATATCTCCCGAAGAACTGCTAGTTTTTCTCAACGAAATTTTTTCGGCCTTCGATAATTTGACAGAAAAGTATGGCTTGGAAAAAATCAAAACAATAGGAGATGCTTACATGGTAGTCGGAGGTTTGCCAACTCCCAGCACCAACCACGCCGAAAGCATTGCGGAAATGGCTTTAGATATGCAGGAGGAATTAGCGAAATTTAATGCCAAACATCATTCAGGAATTAACATTCGGATCGGCATCAATACCGGGCCTGCGATTGCGGGAGTTATTGGTACCAAAAAATTCATTTACGACCTCTGGGGCGATGCCGTCAATACAGCAGCCAGGATGGAATCCCACGGAATTGCAGGCGCGATTCAAGTCACAAAATCAACTTACGATATCTTGCAAAATAAGTATCTGTTTGAAGACAGAGGAATTATCCATGTCAAAGGCAAGGGTGATATGAATACTTATTTACTTGTATCCCGATTAGTTAGTGTAGTTTCGGTTTAATTTGTTTATTATATTATTAAGGAGCTAGCCAATACGCTTGGGATCGGAAGACCGGGCGGTTGAAACCGCTTCTTGTCAAATAAAACCCGGATGGTGCGCGGGTTGAAGAGCGGGCGGTTAAAATTACGCTATCTTCTTTCTTCAGTCCGCGGAGGCGGACTTCGTTTGTGTAGGCGCGGTTTCAACCGCCGTCTTATCTTCATTGAAAAACCCAAAATTTATTACAAGAAACCCAGTTTCTTTTCCTATGTCCTAAATTAGCCCTTTGCAGAAGACTAAATTTTATGTCAGTGCACATTTTATCATTCTTGGAGTTTTTCAAATCTCGCTTGTCTAGACAAATAGCTTTGTGGGTGTTTGCTAGTATTCTTGTGATAGAGGGAATTATTTTAGTTCCCTCTTATTTTCGGCGCGAAAATGAACTTTTAAATCAACTGGAACAGGTATCTCACGCGACTGTTGAGGCTCTAGAGGTTTTGCTAAAACAAGATATTTACGATCGTACTGTCTTTGAAGAAGAAGTCAAAAATATTACTAAGGATTCTCAAGTAGTATTAGGACTATCTATTTACCAATTTGACGACCAGCTAATATATCAACTTGGTGAAGCACCCAAAATTGATTTGGATGAACTAAAACTTGCTCGTATAATTCGCCAGAAAACTTTCGATGGCAAGCGCTACGATATTGCTTGGACAGAGCGACATTTGGGAGGAGATTATACGTTAATTGTTCGGCATGATGCTTCTACTGTTCAACCAGAACTATACGCATTTATAGGGCGGGTTGCTATTTTAGTTATTATTATATCAGCCTTTGTCACTTCTGTAACTATGCTGTTTTTAGGGGTGACAGTAATTGCACCAATCTTGAGATTGCGCGATGATTTGATCGCTGCGGGAGTAGCTTTGAGCAAAGATCGAGAAAAACCTGATTTCTACTCTCTCTCTGTCAAGCGCGATGACGAGTTGGGAGAAGTTATGGTCGCCTTCAATCAAATGTTTCAACGAGTTTACAAGGAAATTGCACAGCGGAAACAAGCTGAGGAAATATTGCGCGCCGAACAAGAGAAGTCGGAACGTTTACTGCTAAATATTTTACCTGAAATGATTGCCGATCGCCTAAAACAAGGTCAGATAAATATCGCAGATGGATTTGCTGAGGTGACGGTGCTGTTTGCGGACATTGTGGGCTTTACCGAAATATCCTCTCGCACGTCTCCAGCAGAATTAGTCGAACTGCTGAACAAAATATTTTCAGCTTTCGATTGCTTAAGCGAGAAATACGGCTTGGAAAAGATTAAGACAATCGGTGACAATTATATGGTAGCAGGCGGTTTGCCACTTCCATCTACAAATCATGCAGAATGTATTGCCGAAATGGCGATGGAAATGCAGCAAGAAATTATGAAATTTCGCGACGAATCCGATATACCTCTCAGTATCCGCATTGGAATTAATAGCGGGCCTGTGGTAGCCGGTGTCATCGGTACTAAAAAGTTTATTTACGACTTGTGGGGAGATGCTGTAAATACAGCAAGCCGCATGGAATCCCAGGGACTCCCTGGTAAAATTCAGGTTAGCGGCTCAACTTATGAATTGCTGCGCGATCGGTATGTGTTGGAAAAACGCGGTAAAATCAATGTTAAAGGAAAAGGAGCAATGACGACTTATTTGCTGATTGGCAGAAAAAATTTAACTGACAAATTCAACTATCGCCCGGGAATACCGGATCTGGCGGTAGACGTTTCAGCGCCCCCGCCCCCCAACACTAAACTAGATTTTTTTTAACGAACCGCGAAGGCGCAAAGGACACGAAGAAAGGAAGAAAAGAGAAGAAGAAAGAAGAGAAGATAAAGGGTTCACAATTGAGTTACAATTGCTTTAAAATGCAGGTTGATATTAGTGGCAGGGGTAAAAATGACTGCGAAGCAGGAACATAATTCTTCAACTTCACCAATTTGGCAGCCCTTCACGCAAATGAAAACTGCTCCGGCGCCGCTGAAGGTAATTAGCGGCAAAGGATCGCTGCTGGAATTAGAAGATGGGCGGCTAATTCTTGACTGTATTTCTAGTTGGTGGGTGACGATTCACGGGCACAGCCATCCTGTTCTGGCTGAGGCTCTTTACGAACAAGCCAAAAAGTTAGAACACGTAATCTTTGCGGGATTTACTCACGAACCTGCACAGAAACTTGCTGACAAGTTGATAACTCATACGCCTGATTCTTTGACGCGGATTTTCTTTTCTGATAATGGTTCGACTGCTGTTGAAGTTGCTCTGAAAATGGCGTTTCAATATTGGCTAAATCTCGGAGAAACTAACCGCACTAGCTTTATTGGTTTTGAGGGAGGTTATCACGGCGATACTGTGGGCGCGATGTCTGCGGGTAGAAGTTCGCTGTGGTGGGAACCTTTTGCGCCTTTAATGTTTGCTGGGGATGTTGTGCCTTTTCCTGCGACTTTTGATGGCGATGATGAGGTGGAAAGCAAGGAGGCGGCGAGTTTGGAGAAACTTGAGTCTTTGTTGAAGCATGGGAAGGGGTATGCGGGAATTTTTATCGAACCTTTGGTGCAAGGTTCTGCGGGTATGCGAATGTGTCGCCCTGAGTTTTTGCGGGCGATCGCACAAATGGCCCGCCAGTTTAATGTATTGTTGATTTACGATGAGGTGATGACTGGTTTTGGGCGCACGGGCGAACTGTTTGCTTCTGTTAAATCTGACACTGCACCGGATATCCTGTGTTTGTCTAAGGGATTGTCTGGCGGCTGCTTGCCAATTGCTGTCACAATGGCATCGGAGCATATTTATCAAGCTTTTTGGCGAGATGAATCGGACAAAGCTTTTTATCACGGTCATTCTTATACCGGAAATCCCTTAGCTTGTGCGGTGAGTGTAGCATCCCTGGAGCTTTTGGAGCAAAACCCAAATGCCTATCAAGGAATGGAAAAACTGCACCGCAAATACCTGAATCAATGGCTGATAGATCATCCTAAACTCGAACGGATTCGGACTTGCGGCACTATCGCAGCAATGGATGTGAAAACGGAAAGCGTTTCCGGTTATTTTAATGACATCGCCCCTGTATTGAAAGCCAGATTTCTGGAAGCGGGGTTTTTGCTCCGCCCCTTGGGAAATACGCTTTACTTGATGCCTCCCTACTGCATTTCTCCTGATGAACTCGAATCGATTTATCGGATAATTCGTCAGGTTTTGGATACTCTGTAAACCCTTAAATTTTAGTAATGAATTTACCCAATTGGAACGATTTGGCTGATGACTCGCTGGCGGGAAAATGTCTCTCTCGCGAGCAATCTTTGGCTGTATTGCGCGCGCCGGATGAGGTTTTGCTGGAACAACTAAACGCAGCTTATCGGGTGCGCCACCACTACTGGGGAAACCGCGTCAGGTTGCACTATTTGTTAAACGCTCAAAGTGGTCTTTGTCCTGAAGATTGCCATTATTGTTCTCAGTCGAAAATTTCGAGTGCGGAAATAGAAAAGTATCCGCTGTTAGCTAAGGAAAAAATTCTGGATGCAGCCCAACGCGCAGCAGATTTAAAAGCTGGTACGTTTTGTTTGGTGATTTCTGGCCGCCAACCGAGTGCATCTACTTTCGATCGCGTTTTGGATGCTGTAGAAACGGTCAAGGCTAATCATAACCTAAAAATTTGTGCTTGTTTGGGGTTGTTGACCGAGGAGCAAACTCACCGTTTAGCTAAGGCGGGAGTCGATCGCGTAAACCACAATCTCAACACTTCCGAATCGTACCACACGGACATCTGCACAACTCACACTTTTGGCGATCGCGTGGAAACAGTCGAAAACGTCAAAGCAGCCGGAATCACAACTTGTTCCGGCGGAATTTTGGGGATGGGCGAATCGGATGACGATGCGATCGATTTGGCGCTGTCGCTGCGGAATTTGGGCGTTACGAGCGTACCGGTCAACTTTTTTATTCCAATCCCCGGAACGCCCTTTGCGGACGTTAATCGCTTAAATCCGCGCCAATGTTTGCGGATTCTCTGCTTGTTCCGATTTTTGCTTCCCAGCCAAGAAATTCGGATTGCTGGGGGACGGGAGGTGCATTTGCGATCGATGCAACCTCTGGGACTTTACCCTGCTAATTCGATCTTTGTGGGCGATTATCTCACAACTCCCGGACAAAGCGCCAATCAAGATTGGGATATGATTCGAGATGCAGGATTTGCGATCGAATCTCCAGAAGATCGGGGATTTGCGATCGAATTTTCCGAAGATAAGACGGCGGTTGAAACCGCGTCTACACAAACGATGTCCGCCTCCGCGGACTAAAGAAGATCACCTAATTTTTACCGCCAATTCTTCAACCCGCGGAGGCGGGTTTTGTCTTTGTAGACGCGAATTTTATTCGCCCGGTCTTTTTGAATGAATCAATTTTAAATCATACAAGAGGGGGAATTGTGGACAAACGCGAAGAAATTACGATCGCAGAATACCAGACAACCGCCGAATCTTTCCGAGAAGGAACATGGCATCACGACGTATCCCAAAATCGATCCGCACTAACCGCTGCCATGCCCCGCAACCCCGGTAAAATACTCGATATAGGATGCGGGCCAGGACGAGATTTAGTAGCATTCAAGAGCCAAGGACATACCGTTGTAGGCTTAGATGCAACTCCAGCTTTTGTACAAATAGCCAAGAAGTTATCCGGCTGCGAAGTTTTGCAGCAATCTTTTCTTGAACTCGACTTACCAAAGGCTGAATTTGACGGTATTTTTGCCAATGCTTCCCTAATTCACGTTCCCAGCGACAACATGGTGAAAGTGCTGCAAGATTTGCACAAAACCTTAGTTATTAGCGGTGCAATTGTCATGTCAATGTGTCGGGGAAATTGGGAAGGCTACGACGAGAGACCGACAGGAAAACGCTATACTGCGGGATGGGAATACGAAACTTTAGCACCTTGTTTGGAACAAGCAGGATTTGCCATTGTCAGCCACTACTACCGCCCTCCCGGTTTGCCGCGCGAAGCTCAATCTTGGGTAGTAATCGTAGGCAAAAAAATCTAACCAAAAGGCAATACTGGCGATTGCGAATCATTCCCCTCTCTTCCTCTGCGCCCTCTGCGCCCTCTGCGGTTAAAAAAAACAAAACTCACCAATTAAGCGAGAATTGTTGTATAATAACCCACAGTCAAAAAACTAACTCCTTCCCAACTTAAAACAAGATTAAAATGACAGAGAAATTGCATATCTTTTTAGCGGGTGCTAGTCGAGGCGTTGGCTTAGAAATCGCCAAATGTCTGGTAGCACAAAATATACAAGTAACTGCACTTTTGCGATCGCCCAACCACCGCACCGAATTAGAAGCAATGGGCATCAAAGTCATGACAGGCGATGCTTTGGATACAGCGGCTGTGGAAGCTGCGATGGCTGGAGGCGCACCAATCAATGCCGCAATCAGCACCATTGGCGGCTTGCCAAAAGATGGGGAAAGAGCCGATTATTTGGGAAACAAAAACTTGATTGATGCTGCTGTCAAAGCGGGCGTACAAAAATTTATTTTAGTTTCATCCATCGGTAGCGGTAACACTGCTGCGGCTTTACCACCGCAAGCTTTAGAAACGTTGCGCCCGGTATTACTTGAAAAGGAAAAAGCCGAAAATCATTTAATCGCAAGCGGGATGATTTATACTGTAATTCGTCCGGGCGGATTGAAATCGGAACCTGCGACGGGCAATGGTGTGTTAACAGAAGATTGTCGAGTTGCGGGAACAATTCACCGGGCGGATGTCGCCCAGTTAGTTTGTCAGTGTTTAGTTTCGGATGCTGCTAATAATAAAGTTTTGTCGGCAGTTGACAAACAAATGGTTTATGGGAATCTAGAATATGAGGTATTAAATTTCTAGGGGCGGGCTAGAAGCCCACCCCACAAGATAATTCATTGCTTGTGGAACAGGCATCTTGCCTGTTCAAAAAAATTCTGGGCGGGCTAGGCTAGAAGCCCACCCCA
>NZ_JAEQDE010000096.1:34320-57256 GCF_020737865.1 Microcoleus sp. PH2017_35_SFW_U_B | reverse complement strand
GAAGCCCACCCCACAAGATAATTCATTGCTTGTGGAACAGGCATCTTGCCTGTTCAAAAAAATTCTGGGCGGGCTAGAAGCCCACCCCACAAGATAATTTACTGCTTGTGGAACAGGCATCTTGCCTGTTCAAAAAAATTCTGCCTGATTTGAGTAAAATCCGATCGCACTCAAGAATCAAAAGGTTTAATCAACGATCGCCCGTTAGCGAAGCCCTCAAAGACGATCGCCCAATCCAACACCAAACCTGCGATCGCAAACAATACCACACTCTCGACCCCAACCACCGCAAACGGTAATAACTCCTGCAAACCCGGCATTTTCCCCGCCTCAAAAGACAATTCAGCATCCAACTGTCCAAAAGCCCGCACCAACCCAAAAGCCAACACCACCCCAGATTTAAGCTGCCGGTTAGTATCGCAGCGAATCGCATAGCGGTAAGTCACGCCGAACAAAAAACCGCCCAAAAATGCCATCAATCCTTTGAATCCAAAATTTAGGCCAAATTCCCTGACCTGCAAACCCGCCAGAGCATCCCACCTCTGGGCTAAGATTAAGCTGTTAACAAGGGCGATCGACCCAAAAGCCAGCAAACAAGAAAAAGCAGCAACACTCGCTGCTTTCAAAGATTCTACCCGCTCAGCGGGACTAAAATTTGACGAGTCCTTCACAGCGCCCTCATTTCAAAAATAGCTCAAATTGACTTATGATAAGCTTTGGAGTCACTTTGTACAGTTTGTTCAATAAATAGCTATGGATATTTTGTCACTCGGTTGGGTTTCGGTGCTAGTTTTGTTCTCCTTCTCAATTTCAATGGTAATTTGGGGCCGCAACGGTTTCTAAATTCCAGAATAGCTGGCGGGGCAGGCTTTTTAACTGCCCTGCATTTTTTTTTAATCCTATTTAAGCAAATACGCTTGGGTTAAAACTGTTTATTCCTCGGAGATCCCCCTAAATCCCCCTTAAAAAGGGGGACTTCGCAGCACCTTCTTGTTCCCCCCTTTTTAAGGGGGGCTAGGGGGGATCAGCCTTATCTAAAGCCTATTGCTATTTAAGCAAATCAAAATAACAGGACTTACAAAAATGACTGCCAAAAAAATCTTAATGCTAGTCGGCGACTTTGTAGAAGACTACGAAGTAATGGTTCCATTCCAAGCATTGCAAATGGTAGGTCACACCGTCCATGCAGTCTGCCCCGACAAAGCCGCAGGTCAAACAATTCGCACCGCAATTCATGACTTTGAAGGCGATCAAACCTACAGCGAAAAACCCGGTCACAACTTTACTTTAAACGCAACTTTTGACGAAATTAACGCCGCAGACTACGACGCTTTGATTATCCCTGGAGGACGATCGCCAGAATACATCCGCCTCAACGAACAAGTGCTGCAAATTACCCGCTACTTTGCCAACAGCAAAAAGCCGATCGCATCTATTTGTCACGGATTGCAAGTCCTCACCGCCGCCGGCGTACTCGAAGGCAAACGCTGCACCGCATATCCAGCTTGCAGCCCCGACATACTCCGGGCTGGTGGCAAATATACCGAAGTTCCCGTTACCGAAGCCGTAGTCGATGGCAACTTAGTCACAGCCCCCGCATGGCCTGCACATCCTAACTGGTTAGCTGAATTTCTCAAAGTTTTGGGAACAAAAATCGAACATTCAGATAGTCATTAGTTATTAGTTATTAGTTATTAGTTATTGGTTATTGGTTATTGGTTATTGGTTATTGGTTATTGGTTATTAGTTATTGAGTTGTTAGTCACATGAAAAATTTTGCAGTCAAAGTTAAAACTAATTCCAAACAGCAAAGCATCCAAGAGCAACCAGACGGCAGCCTGACAGTACACCTCAAATCCCCGCCCGTGGATGGAAAAGCCAATAAGCAGAGTTAATCGTGCTGTTGGCGAAAAAGTTTAAAGTGCCCAAATCGGCGATCGCAATTAAATCCGGTCTTTCCTCCCGCAATAAACTTGTCGAAGTTCCGATTTAACCAATCTTTAGATAGATATCTAAATCTTTCTCAAGATAGATTAAGACTCAGCTTTTAATTTATACAGTAGTAGTTGTAAGGTTAGGAGAAAAAATTATGACCATTGAAAATAGAGTCGAAGCAACTGCCAAGAATATCGAAGGCAAAATTCAAGAAGCTGTGAGCGAAGTTACAGGCAACCAGAAAGATAAATTAGAAGGTCAAGCCAAGCAGGACGAAGCATCAGCAATTCACATGAAAGAAGACCTCAAAGATAAAGCCAAAGAGATTGTAGACCGAGCATAAAGTATTTCTTGCGACAAGTTTCCTGCCTACTAAATCCCGCAAATAACATATCGTTTGCGGGATTTTTTTTAGAGATACTTTTTGTAGATTAGAAAAATCATTGCTGGCAAAATCTATCGGCTAACTGCCCCTACAGATTCTACTAAATCATAATGTAAAAGCATTAATTTTGTAGCGAGGATTGTTTCCATTGCATAAGTTGTGCCATCTTGATGAGAAAATTCTACCTCAAAAGCACTGCCATCAAATTCCATCACGACTGTTCCCACTTGTCCTTTATATAATTTAATGATTTGTTTTGTTTCAAAATGGGTTGCTTCTAAATCTTCAGTTAAAGCAACAATATCTAAGCCCTTAATTTTTTTCATTGTTTTTACCTCACTTTTTGACGGGATAACAACTTGTCAATCTGGGGAAAGTTTCACCTGAGCGGACGATCCAAGCTGCTAGAATCAGAGATTCACCTACTTCGGTTTTCAGCAAGAATTTCATGTTGTAATGTGTTCCGTATTCATTGTTTTTCTGAATAACAACATCTTCGTTAATAGCAGCTTCTTTTAAAGCCTGTTTGAGAATTTCACCATTTTTCAGGGTAATGCCTAACTTACTGGCAAACAAAATATAGCGGTTCGAGCTCCCATATGAGGTATGTTGTTGGGCTTGGGCCCTCTTAGTTTAAGGAATGATTGATTGGTGGCAAAATCGATCGGTGAATCTGCCCTTCCTTTTAATGCCAATGTTATAAAAGCCCGATGCCCCATCCCTCCGCTTCGCTCCGCCCAATGCCCAATTCCCAATTCCCAATTCCCAATTCCCCATGCAATAAAAAAGCTAGGGATTCATATCCCTAGCTGGAAACATAGCACAATTAGTTTTTAGAGTTGGCGCGGGCGATGGCTTACGCCCCGCTACGCTACGGCTTTTTCCAAACCGACTCCCACCCGCTGCCACCTAAATTAAATCAGGGTAATATCAGTCGCCGTCAAGCCTGGTCGGCCGTTCAGCAGTGCCAGTTGAATTGGTGCTTGGCCGCCAGCACCGTCTTGGTCGTACAGCAAGCGACCTGTGGAACCTTCGTAAACGAGGACTGCTTGTCCTGGAGTTGCTCCTGCAGGAGTCAGATCGTTGTTGTAAGTTCCGGTTTCCACCTGTAAGAACGCCCTGGAAGAAGGTCGATTTGGCAGACTATTGTCAAATGGTGGTAACAGGAAGGAGTCGAAGTTCAATACCAACTTGTCACGGCCGACTTCAAAATCGCCGATTTGGTCTGGGCTGCTACCCAGGCTACCGTTGGCGTTGATCGTGACGCCCTCGCCGAAGTTGTTGTAGTAGAAGCTGTCATTGCCGGCGCCGCCAATCAGCGTGTCTGCACCGGGCCCGCCACCGAGAGAGTCGTTGCCGTCTCCTGCGAGCAAATAGTCGTTCCCAAAGCCGCCCAACAGCGTGTCGTTTCCGCCGCCGGCATTTAAGGTGTCGTCCCCGTCAGATGTCGATCCAGTAGGAAGACTGCCGGGGCCGCCGAACAGTATGTCGTCGCCAGCACCGGTAGTGATGACATCAGTACCGTTGCCGCCAATGATGAAGTTGGAACCTAAGGTATCGGTAATGAGGTTTGTCGATGTGGCACCGGCAAAGTTGACACTGGTGGCGTAGGAGATAAAGTCGTTACCAGCAAAAGAGCCAACCAATCGATCGCGTCTGCTACCAAACACGATCGTGTCACTTCCTTCACCACCGTTCATGAAGTTTGTGACGGTGCCGGTGGTAGTAAGGTTAGTGCTGGTGTTGCCAAGTAACAGATCGTCACCCAGGCCGCCGTCAAGAGTAATCAGCGCAGTAGTAGTACCGATCGCAAAAGTGGTGGCATCGATCGTATCGTTGCCATCTCCACCGAAGGCTTGATTAAAGATGCCGCTCAAGCTGTCATTGCCACCGCCACCGATCATGCTATCACTCGCAAAAGCTGCAACGATCGTGTCGTTACCATCTTCGCCATTGAGCAAGTTGCGACCCGCGAAGCCTGGAAATGAACTCGACGCGCCTACGCTGGAAAGTGCAGACACCGTAGACGACTTGATGAAGTCATCGCCTGCGCCTCCCAATGCCGTATCCTGAGTAGCAAAAACCGTGATCGTGTCGTTACCAGCACCGCCGTCCAACAAGTTTTTGCCGGTACCAAAGTCGCCGATACCGCCTAGGAGAGAATCGTTGCCCTCACCGCCGAGCAAGGTTGTTTTCTCAATGCCGATCGTGATGACGCTCGAAGAAAACGGACTCGACTGGGTACTGTTGAGAATGACTAAGGTGTCGTTGTCTAGGTCGCCGGAAAGATAGCTGTTGCTGGCCACACCGTATATTGTGTCGTTGCCTTTACCGCCGATCAGAGTATCTTTCTGATTGATACCTACAACAAAGTCGTCGCCCAAGTCTCCGCGCAGGAAGTTGCTGCCTTGATTGCCACCGGCACTGCCGCCGATGCGAAGACCGAGGTTGTTGCCGCCGCCTGCGATGAAGAAGCCGAGGGAGTCATTGTCCTTACCACCGTAGAGGGTGTCTCTTCCGAGGGCGCCTCCGAGCATCGTATCTGCGCCCTGATTACCAAACATCAGGTTGCCATCGACAGTGCCTTGGAGCAAGTCATCTCCCGCACCGCCCAACAGCGTCGAATTCCGGCTTTGAGCAATTACGGTGTCACTGCCTCCATCGCCCGACAGGAAAACCCGCTCGCGCTGGCCTACTAATGAATCTTCGTCAGGGCCACCGTATAGGCTATCGTTGGGGCCGACGGAAATTAGAGTATCGTTATCGCGTTCGCCAAATATTAAGCTGCCGCCGAGGGTAGAAGTTGTAATTAAATCCCCCCCCGCTCCGGCAAAGATTGTATCCGGGCCCAGTCCCGGAGTGTTTAAATTAGTTTGATCGGAATTGTCAGTTAACGTTGTCATACAGCTTCACTCCTCTACTTGTTGGTCATCGCTTGTGCGACTACAGACACTGCCTAGAACACCGAATGTTTGGATGCCGCTGTAGTTTAACCTGTTTGCCAGCCGCAAGTCTAGCCTACTGGTGTTAACCCTGTCTAGACTTTCTCCCTCGCGGACTTTTTGCTTGTAAGCTTTTATTTTCAATGTCTTCACCCTTTAATAATCCTTGTGCAATGTCTCATGTGCTCACGCTCAAGAAGACGCGGCTCACATTCTTAATGTTCCATTCTGGATTGGCGCTCGGGGATCGCCTCCGGGGAAGGAAATTAAAGATTAACAAGGGTCGATCGCGCGATCGCCAGACAAAGAAAAGTGAGAGATTGGTTACTTGGTTACAACGCTTTGTGGCAATTTCCGGTTTCCCAGGCAGGGCCGTCTTTAAATAATTCTGGCTCGGATTGAACTCCGCACCGCTCTGGGGTCTAAAAGTCTACACCCCGCTTTAGTTCTACGCCCCGATCGCCGTAGTGTTTGTGACAGTATACCTCCGAGTGTACGCTTGCCAAGTCAAAGTAACCATGGGGTTTGTGGCAGCGCCCGGTGATAATGATTTCTGTATCGCGGGGCTTTCGCAGCAGGGCTTCGACGATCGGCTCTACCGGCAGCAGTTCTAAGTCTACTGTTGGATTGAGTTCGTCGAGAATGATCGTTTTATACCAGCCGCTGGCGATCGCCGTTTTGGCGATTTCCCAGCCGCGTTCTGCCTCGATGCAATCTAACTCTTGCTGTTGCCCCCGCCAAACTATAGCATCTCGGCCACACCGCTGGTGGTCTACTAACTGGGGGTAACTTTGCCGCAAAGCTGCGATCGCCGCATCTTCTGTATAGCCACTACCACCTTTGAGCCATTGTACAATTAAGACGCGGTGAGATTGGTCTTGGCTGATACCCTTACCTATTGCCTGCAAAGCTTTCCCCAATGCGCTCGTAGATTTGCCTTTGCCCGCTCCTGTGTATATTTCGATACCTGAAATATTGTGTTCGGCCGCTGCGGGGTGATAGTGGGGCTTCATTTCTGAGTGCAAGTCGGCAATATCCAGCAAAGCTTCGGGGGCCGCTCGGCCAGTGGCGATTACTTCTAAATATTCTGGTTTGTTTTTGAGGGTTTGGACTACTTCGTCCACTGGCAGCAAACCCAAGTCCAATACGGGGTTTAGTTCATCTAGAACTACTACAGAATAAAGCTCGCTGGCGATCGCTCCTTTGGCGATATCCCAGCCTCGCTGGGCTTCTGTGCGATCGAAGCGGGTGATTGCTTCGGCCCCAAAATATTCGGCTCTGCCGGTACGCACTTGGTCGATCAAGTGCGGAAATGCCCGTTGCAGGGCTTCTATTGCCCCGTCTTCGTCGTAGGAGCGGCCGGGGCCTTTGAGAAAGCGCAGCAACAAAACTCGCGTGGGCGAGTCAGAATTGATACCCAGCCCGATCGAGCGCAACACTACTCCCAAAGCTGCCTGAGACTTGCCTTTACCAGCGCCGTCGTAGACGTGAATCTGACCCGCGATGCGTTCTGAGCGAGATGACGCTGTCCGAATACCAATGCCATTCCTTACCATAATCCGCACTTATTTTAGTCTGTCTCGGGGTGGGTATTCGATCGCGCCCATTGAATGTTTAATATTTCCCTTCTGTTGGACGATCTCAAAAGATTATAGGATACAACCTCAACCACCTAATGTTCAGAAGGGCGATCGAAGAGGATTAGGGGCTAAAACCTGCGCTCTAGATTATTCCGCTTCTGATGTACAATTAAAATCTAACACGGGCTGATATACCTGAATGCTTATGATTGCGAGTGTTTTCCCATTTCGGACTGTTTTGGTGCAAATTTTAATGATGTTTTTGGCGATCGCGATCGAATCGTGGTTTCTGCAAAAACTACTGAAACTCGGCCCCAAAACCAGCGTTGAATATACAGCCATCCTCAATCTCGCTTGCACTTGCGTGGGTTGGTTAGTTTTCTTCGGCATTGAAAGCGTTATTTCCAAAGAATGGCGAGAAGAACTTATCGGTTATATTTTATTAGGCGGAGGTCAGAATACTTACTCTGCAATAACTGCGATTGCCCTCTCGGTATTGGCAATCACTTTTCTCGCCAAATGGCAGGGACTAGAATTCATAGAGAACATGGTTTCTGGTAACAAAAAAGCTTCCAAACCTCAGTTTTTGGGGCCGCCAACTCTCAGCCGCCGTCCTCCCAAAAAAACTTTTCGAGTAACTACCCAGTTTGGGGCAGTTTTAATCGCCCACACTGTTAGCAATTTCGTTATTTTAACCGTATTGTTTTTGCAAAGCGTCAATTGAAATCTATGATGAAGCAATTTTTGGATGTGACTCAGCAACTCACGAAGCTGACTAACAACCTTTGGGAAACCAATAAAAAATTTCAAAAGGCGATAATTCCGCCTAAAGTTGTCCACTGGAAGACGCCTTTACTGCTCAGCATATTTTTAGCTTTGCTGACGGTGGCGGCAATCACAGACTGGCCGACAAGAACTCTGATGTTTGATATGAGCTGGTTATTTTTTACACTGTCAATGGGTTTGCTGACCAGCCAGCAACCTTTTACGATTAAAAAAGTAAGTCTGAGTCCGTGGGTGACCAGCATCTTAATTGGCTTGTGGTTGCTGATCCGATTGCCGTCAGATAGGAAGGAAATAGCATGGATATCCGGCCCAATTATAGCAGTAATAATTTTGGGTGTAATAGAGATTTGGAATAGCGAGTCAAAACGGGAAGGTATCAGATCGTTAGTGCGGCCTCAGTTTTTGATGATTACTCTCATTCACCTGCTGATTTCCTGTTGGTTTGGATTTCACTTTTTAATTCAAGGTTGGATAGAACAATATCCGAGCGTTTTATCGCAGGATTTGAGGAAAAGCGATTATGTGGTGACATTTCAACAGCCAACTATTAATCGCTCCCGAGGAGTGGTCATCCTCAATGCAATGGATCGATACCTGCAAAATGAAGCTCGCACAAAACCGTGGGCGCAGGTAGAACAAATGTTAATAGATATTGACAACGAGCGATTTTTTCTGAAGAATCAAGCGTTAAAAACAATTCGGGTAGTCCCAGAAGATGCGAGCTGGGAGGTCAAAACTTCGATCGTCCAAGGAGAGTCCCGCTATCAGTTACAGATGCAGGCAACTTGGCTGGGGCTGGTGTTTAGACCCGAAATATATTCGTTGACCAAATCTTGCGAGGTGATCGATGTAGGCAATAGAGCGACTGTAACCTGCGACACTACCAAACCCTCTAAACCTGGACTGAAAAAAGATGGAACTTCGGGAGACAGTCAAGTTTGAGCTTGTCTCTGGCCGTTAGGAGAGGGGGAGATAAGGGAGATGGGAGAGGGGGGAGAGGGGGAGAGGGGGAGAGGTGTAGGTTTTCCACTGGCAAAACCCAGCAAATCTAGACATTGCAAAGGTTTTGGGCTTTGGCTTGGCGGGAATCTCAAACTCTTATGGGATAAGGCTTTTACCAAAAAACCTACACCCGTCGGGATGGGAAGAGGGGGAGATGGGAAAAATCCTCTTTCTTCACCCTTGACTTCTACCCTCAACATCCATCCGTTACATCCGTTAAAAAATCCGTTGCCGAACTTCCCTCTTCCTTGCACTAAAATATGGCTAAAGTTGACTGCGGGTTAATAACTAGATGAATTTGAGAAGAATCTTGACAGTCGCGACTAATGTATATTGGGAAGTAATTCGCGATCGCATCCTTTACTTAATTATTATTTTTGCTCTGTTGATGGGAGCCTCGGTGCGCTTGATACCGGAATTGGCAGCGACAACCGAAAATAAAATTATCTTAGATATTGGTTTGGCTGCGATGAGCATCCTGGGTATAATTGTCACAGTCTTTGTGGCTACCGGACTGGTCAACAAAGAAATTGAAAAGCGGACTGTTTACCTGTTAGTTGCCAAGCCGATAAGCCGGGCTGAGTTAATTGTGGGCAAGCACTTAGGGATGTCGGCGGTGCTATTCGTTCTGGTAGCAGCAATGACTGTCATCTATCTGGTTATTCTGAGTTTGAGTCGCATTCCTTACCCTTTGGGCAGCATTTTAATCGCTTCGCTGTTCGTGTGGTTTGAGCTGTGCCTCATGGCCGGTGTGGGGATTTTATTTGGAGTTTTTAGCAGTTCGCTGCTGGCTACTTTACTGACATTTAGCGTTTATTTGATGGGACACTCGACGCGGGATTTAGTGGCTTTTGGCAAGTTAACTAAAAATCCTGGCATTGAACAATTGATGATGGGACTTTATCTAGTTTTGCCTGATTTAGCCCGGTTCAATTTGAGAAATGATGCTGTTTACGGACAAGTACCTTACTTGGCGGGTTTGATTACAGATGCGGGCTATGGTTTGCTGTATGTGGTGCTGCTGCTGTCAATTGCGATCGCCATATTTTCGCGTCGAGAATTTTAAAATATAGATTCCGCATTGTCAGCGGTAATTGTTTGCTGGAAGAGTCCTCGCTGCAAACGAATTTGATTGTGGAATTAGCACGCTAAGATATAGAGAAGGTTGTCGATCGCCAATCTCGACTAAAAGTCAAACTTTTATTGGTAAAATGAGGTGACTTATGACTGCTGTAATTCACAAACCGATATCGCAGCTAAAAATTACCTGGCCGCTGCTTCCCGATGATTTTATTCTACCAGATGACCCCGTGGAAAATATAGAACATCCTTTAATCTCTAACGGTTTGCGCCAGTCTGTAGTGGATTCCCCGGAACTAATCCAAGATGCACTCATAGTTTCTAATTTTGCTTTGTGTGCTGCTGTGGACGATCGCACTATTTGCAAAGCCCCAGACTGGATGTACGTGCAACCGGTTCAACCTTGGCCTCACAGCTATCCCCGCCGCAGTTACACGCCTCATACCGAAGGAACAGTGCCTTTTGTAGTGATGGAATTTCTCTCAGCTACTTACGGCGATGAATACTCCGTCGAACACACAGAAGAAATCGGCAAGTGGTTCTTTTACGAACAAGTAATCAAAGTTCCTCGCTATGTCATTTTTCGGCCGCATACAGGCAGAATAGAAGTTTATGCGCTGGAATCCGATCGCTACAACAATCAAGATCCTGATGAAAATGGGCGTTATTTGATACCTGGATTAAATCTATTTTTGGGAGTTTGGGTGGGAACTCGGGAAGGTAGAACAGGAAATTGGCTGCGCTGGTGGAATGCAGACGGAGAGTTGCTTTTGTGGCCGGAAGAACGGGCAGAAGTAGAACGTCAGCGGGCCGAAGCCGAAAGCCAGCGGGCCGAAGCCGAAAGCCAGCGGGCAGAAGCTGAAAGCCAGCGGGCAGAAGCTGAAAGCCAACGCGCCGAAGCTGAAAGCCAGCGGGCCGATCGCGAACAGCAAGATAAAGAGTCCGCCCAAACGCTGTTGGAACAGGAAAGACAGCGCAATCAAGAACTTTTGGCGCGATTGGCAGCCCTCGGTATCGATCCAGAATAACTAAACCCACCTAAAAAAACAGAATATTTAGATCCCCGACTTCGCAGAAGTTGTTGGGGATCTAATATCGATCGCCTTCTACAGTAATCCCAATTGAAATCATGTTAGTGAAAAAACTCGAAGAATTAAAAGACATTTTCGCGCTGATGGAACGAGCGCTGATTGCCTACTCTGGTGGCATTGACAGCACTTTGGTGGCAAAAATTGCTTTTGACGTGTTGGGCGATCGCGCTTTGGCTGTAACGGCTGTTTCTCCGTCTCTACTGACAGAAGATTTGGAAGATGCCCGGATTCAAGCCGCAGAAATTGGCATCGCCCACCAGGAAGTCGAAACTCAGGAAATGGCCAATCCTAATTATACTTCTAACCCGGTTAATCGCTGCTATTTTTGCAAAAGTGAACTGCACGATACTTTGAAACCGCTAGCACTTGCCAAGGGTTATCCTTATGTGGTGGATGGGGTGAATGGTGATGATTTAAAGGATTACCGCCCGGGGATTCAGGCTGCAAAGGAACGGGGCGCGCGATCGCCTTTAGCAGAAGTCGGCATGACTAAATTTGAAGTGCGACAGTTAGCAAGAGAATTGGGTTTGCCTTGGTGGGACAAACCGGCACAGCCTTGTTTGAGTTCGCGCTTTCCTTACGGTGAAGAAATCACCGTTGCAAAGTTGCAAAGAGTGGGGCGCGCTGAACGGTATTTGCGGCAGTTGGGGCTGAAAAATCTGCGCGTGCGATCGGATGGAGATACGGCGCGAATTGAATTGCCGGCCCAGGAGATTCGAGAGTTTGTATTAAATGCGGATTTGCCTGCATTGGTGGCGGTGTTTCAGCAGTTTGGTTTTGTGTACGCGACTTTGGATTTGGAGGGGTTTCGCAGCGGCAAATTAAATCAGGTTTTGCAACCTGAATTGTTGGGGGCGAAGGCTTGATTAATTATCTTGAAAAAATGTCACTACAACCGTGTGTTCGTCCCGATCGCATTTAACTTGAAAACGGCGCTGAGGATAAAGCGATTTTAGGCGACTTTCCCACATCTGAGCTAATGCTTGTCCCAAATACAATAAATTGTCACTGCTAGCGTTTTGGGCACCGGGGAGAATGTCATCAACGTGCTGGTGGTTCATCACCTGCTCAATTGCAGCGACATCATTCCCTAGCTCGATTTTCCACTGTTCGTAGATTTGACTGTTAAAGGCTTCGGACAAAAAGATGCCGCCTTCATGTTCGACAAAATCTGGCCAGAATAGTTTTGTGAAAGCTATGGCAATTTCAATATTAGCAGATCCAAAAAGATAATCCCAGAGTGAAAAATCATCGCCGTTGGCTTTTTTCCATTGCTGGAAATCGATTAGTTTATCTGCATTCAAGGATATTTGTTTGATGAACATAATTTCTAGGGTATTTCATCCAATCTAGCTGGCCTAACTGTTTTCTCAGCTTGCACATAAATGTCTCCTGCTGAGTTTTGGTTGTGTTTGTATTCAACGGCGTGAGGTGTCGGCACATTTGCATGAGCCCTTCCTGTCAAGTCTACTCGCTTAATTGCCCGTCCACTGTCATCGTAGACGATATAGCTGGTAATGTTCTTGCCATCCATGCGGTACAGTAAGTTTTGGGCACTTGCTCCATCTAGAGGAAATCTCCCGCTGACCTGGGTTCCGACGGCTATCAGGGTGCTAGCGGGGATGCCAACTGTCCAGTCAACTGGTTTAGACATAATATTAGTCCTAAATTATTTTACCATCTCAGTTTGATATATGTAGGGGTATTTGGAAATGTACAGAGTACAATTTATAGAAATTTGCACAAATGCTGACGGCTTGTTAAAGCAATAGCATAAACTGAAGTAGCAGCAAGAGTAGCAAGTTTTATGAAAGTTAAATTTAGATTGATCTGGGCCATCTTGGCTTTCTTGTTGTTCGCTTACATCCCGTTTCGGGTGTTAGCGGGCCCGCCACCTGCGGGAGATACAGTGAGCTCTGCCCTGTGGTGGCAAGTTTTGGTGTACAATCAGGTGCAGCAAATTAAAGACGGGCAATATCAAGGTTGCGTGTGGGGCGATTCTATTTCTTCGGCATTGGGCGATTCTTTGGGAGAAAAAAACTTTAATTTTGCGATCGGCGGAATGAGTTCTGTTTCTCTGCTAGAACAGCTTAAACTTGTAGTGCCCCAGGGGTTTACTTGCAAAAAATCAATTTTGGCGATCGGCACAAATGATGCTATGTACGGCATCAGCGACGAGCAGTTTGTCAGCAATTTGAAACAGGCTATCGCAATTATGCGATCGATCGGCACCAAACAGATTATTCTGATTCCTGCTTTTTACTCAACTCTTGCCGCCAGCTACAATCCTAAATTTGCCGGAACAATTGCCAGAGTTGATGAAATTAATGTTCTCATCAATCAAGTTGCCACCGACGAAAATATGACCGTGGAATCTAGTGGCATACAAGCCTTATTTAAGGAAAAAGCTCTAAATGGAGATTTAACGATAGACGGCGTTCACCTCAATGCCAAAGGTTTAGATATATACAGAAAAGTTTTGTTAAATATTTTGAATTAAACTTGACAACTCACACTTTATCTGACATAAGAATATCCTGCTAAACTCTTAATTTTAATTCCGTTTATGCGGACTTGATTTATGTCATTTCAGTGAAGTAGGGTGCGTCATAAAAATGATATTTTTGCTACTTTCCTCACAATCTTAGAAGTGAGGCACCACGGAATCAATGGTGTGTCAGAATTAGATTTTTGTCACGATCGACAATTACTAAACTGACGCACCCTAGCGCTAAATATCAAGGAGTAGTAGTTGGCATAATTTGCTGTGGTTGTAGTTGCTGTAGCTGCTGATTTTGCTGCTGTTGAATTTGAAGTTGCCGATCTTGAAGCTCTATCTGCCGCTGTCTGTCTTCGAGTTGCAAGCGTCTGTCTTCAGCTTGCTGCTGTCTGTCTTCAGCTTGCCGCTGTCTTTCTTCACGCTGTAACTCTCTGTCTAGCAGTCTGTCTTGACGTTGCTCTTGTCTGTCTTCTCGTTGTTCTCGAAGCTGTCTGAGTTGATTTCGCCGATCGAAATCTCCTCCCAAAAATAAGTTCTGAAAAGCGTTGATAGTTGTTTGAAACCCAGTAAAAATTCCGCTAACGCTGCTGATTCCACCTGCAACTCCTGTTATCGGCTGCAAGAAAGTGGCAATATTGTCTGCAACCCTAGTATAGCCCGATCGCGCTACGAGAATCACATCGTTGTTTCGGAGAGTTGGGTTATTGTCAGGATTCAGCCCTTGAGCAAAATCGACATTAATAGTGCGGCGAGTAACAGTACCGTTGGGGTTCAAGCGCAGCAGTTCCACCTTATCTTTTTTAGCCCGCAATTGATTGAAACTACCCGCAGTCAGCAAAGCTTGGTGGAGGGATGTACTAGGTTTAACCTGTAAAGCTCCGGGCCTGATCACTTCCCCTACAATATTGATGCTGATCGCATTTGGAGAGAAACTTGTACTTCCGAGTTGGGCAACTTCAGCTAAGTCTACAGTAGATGCCGTCGGAATAATGACGCTATCTCCTTCTTGCAGTAAAACATCTTGAGTTGCATCACCTTTTTGCAGCAAATCCCACAGATTTACCGTGATAGTTTGTTCAGTCCCACCTCTGATACGGCGGCGGATTTGGACGCGACGAATGTCTGCTTCTGTGGTGATACCGCCAGCAATTTTGAGCGCTCTAGTGATTGTTGGTAGTCCGACAACGGCTCCTCCTCCTTGTTGTTGTTCAATAGAGACAAAACTCAGATCTGTTTGTTGGTTAGTCGATCGCAAATCCGAAGCAGATACAGTATAAGGCCCCGGCCTGTTGACTTCTCCGACAATTACCACGCCAATTGGTTTAGTAATATCAGCGGAAAAACTAGCACTGGCTCTTTGACGGACTTCTTGGGTATTGAGAGCACTTGCTGTCGGTACAAAAATTGTATCTCCATCTCGGATCGTGACATCTTGGCTCAAATTTCCCGTATCTAAAAAATCCTGCAAATTAACAGTAATAAGTTGTTCTGCTCCGCCTCTGCGGGGACGGCGAATTTGGACATTTCGCATATCTCCTGCGGATGTCACCCCTTTAGCAACTTGCAGCATTTCCATCAAAGTTGGAAATTTTACGCCTCCTCCGGTTCCTTCTCTGCTGGCATTAATTTTGTAGGAACCGGGGCGAGTAACTTCACCGGCAACACCTATATTTAGGGGGCGAGTAACCATCAGAGTCACCGTGACAACGGGAACATTGATGAAGGGTTCGTATCGCTTGGTAATGACGGTAGCGGCTTGTTGCAGCGTCAACCCTTGAATTGAGACGCTGCGAATGATTGGTAGATTGAGGGTTCCGTCAACTAAGACTTGATATTCTTTGCTAAATTCAGGGACGCCGAAGATATCTAAAGCAATGCGATCGCCCGGGCCTAAAGTATAAGCCGCTTCTTGTATCAGCGAACCCGAATTGCCGATCCGTGGGAAACTCGAACCCGGAGGCGGTGGTGGCGGTACTCTCGGCCTGTTTTGGTTCCTAGCGGGTGCAGGATTTCTGATGGCAGGCAACTGAGCTATACTGGGCAGCGAACTGCTCAGCACCAGGAGTGCTGACAAACTAAGACTTGTAGCGGTTTGAACGTTATGTTTCATCTTTCTTTCCTGGTTGCAGTCTGCCATTGAACGATCGCAATGCAAGCTAGTTAATTTTAGTTTATTTTCCGTTCTGTCCAGTGTAGCCTCGCTGCCCTGGAAAATCCAGAGGTGGAATCATAAAATTTGTGCGGCAATCGAGTACCTTCTTTATAAAGAAAGCGTAAAGCTAGCCAAATGTTCTCAAAATTATTTATACATAAGTCGGGATGCAAATCAACCCCCCGAAATAAAAGATCTAGAAAAAACGATCCTTCTTTGATGTAAAATATTAATAATTGTATCTGCGGGACAAAGACAAGTGTCACTAAAATTGGAGAAGGTAATTCCCTGGGGACGCTGCTTGGATGAATACATAGGAATGTTTAGCTTGACATCAAGTGACCTCAAGCGAGCAATTCTAGATTGTGCGGGCGGGCCGGCGAGTTTCAATGCTGAAATGACTCGCCAAGGTAACAAGGTGATTTCTTGCGATCCGGTTTATCAGTTTACGGCGGTGGAAATTGGCGATCGCATCCAAGAAACATATCAAACTGTGATTGACGCTGTTAAGGCCAATGTAGACGGTTACCTGTGGAACAGTTTTGAATCGCCGTACCAGCTAGGCGAAGTGCGGATGAAAGCAATGCAGGAATTTTTAGCAGATTTTCCCTCTGGCTTGGAGCAAGGCCGCTACCTGACTGCTGAGCTGCCTGTTTTGCCCTTCGATAACGGTCAATTTGATTTAGCTTTGTGCAGCCATTTCTTATTTGCTTATTCTCACCTGCTTTCGGAAGAATTTCATCTAGAAGCAATTATGGAAATGTGTCGGGTTGCTAAGGAAGTGCGAGTGTTTCCGCTGTTGCAAAGTTTTAGCGGAGAGGAATCTGAGCATTTAAATCCGATTATTGCCGAATTGAAAAATAGAAATTTTCGTGTGGAAGTTCAAGAGGCTCCCTATGAGTTTCAAAAAGGTGGAAATAAGATGCTGCGAGTTAGGGGGAGTATGTGATTCGCGTCTATACAAATTGAGTTATCGGGCGAATGGAATTCGCGGCTACACAAACGATGTCCGCAGTTACCGGGCGAATGGAATTCGCGGCTACACAAACAATGCAGTTACCGGGGGAATGGAATTCGCGGCTACACAAACAATGTCCGCAGTTACCGGGCGAATGGAATTCGCGGCTACACAAACGATGTCCGCCTCCGCGGACTGGAAGAAAAATAGAATGGACAAATAAACAAAATTGCATTCATTTTCTCTTCTATAGCAATCCTAAATCAGTTTCAATAACTGGTTACCAGGAAGAGCCTGGGAACCGATGTCACTCTTGAAGAGCCTCGGCTGCGAAAAGGTCGGCAGAGCGTCCGGATCTGCGTTACTTTCGCTCTGCCTGGTAACGAGTATAATCATTTAGGATTGCTATATCTTAAAATTATATGCGTTTATCTGCGTTATCTGTCTTACATCTGCGGTTGACCTATTAATTGTTATTGTCCGTGGTAAGTAGGCAATACCAGGACTTCATCGTTTAGGATAGCGTAATACCTAAACTATCTGCCCATTCCTTAACCCGATCGCCCGAAATGCCTGTCTTGCTTTTCTGGTAATCTTCCAAGGCTGCGAGGCTCATTGCGATGGTTTGTTCTTCGCTGAGGGGTTGAAACTCGTTTGCTGTGTCAATTTCTCCCCACTGATATCCCTCGCTTTCCTCAGTAATTTCTGTGATTAGGCGTTCAAAGTCGCTGAGATTACCGTTGGACTGATTCAGCCATGAAAGTGCGATCGCCTTCACCGCATCGCTGGACATGACCTGAATTTTGGCGTGGAGTTGCTTTATAGATTGAGCCATTGGATCGTAGAGAGTGACTGATTCTATTCTAGCGCATTGTCAAATAGTTGCGACGATCGTAAGGCACAGTTGTGGTAAAATTAATTAAATTCTTTGATGTCGATCGCCAGAAGCCTAATTAAAAGTAATACCTCTTCTCAAAAAACTACAACTGTAAATAAACTATCAACCAGAATATTCATCATTTATTCCCAACTTCTCAACTTTTTCAATCGTCAAGCGTCAATCCAAAATCTCAAATATCAAATCTAAAATCGTCTGTATTATGCCACAAACAGTCTGGATCGCACGCCACGGAAACCGCATCGACTTCGTAAACCCCGACTGGTTTCTCACCGCAGAACACCGCTACGATCCCCATCTTTCCGAAGACGGTCACATTCAAGCCAAACAACTCGCCAATCGCCTCAAAGGTGAAGGAATTTGTCACATTTTCGCTTCTCCTTTTCTGCGAACTGTCCAAACGGCAAATCACGCGGCAGAAGCTCTGGATTTGTCAATTAAACTAGAGTGGGGACTGTGCGAATGGCTGAATCCTGAATGGATGACCGAAATGCCGGAAACTGAATCTGTCGAGGATTTGTGCAGGCGTTTTCCCAGGATTGATGCTTCTTATAAAGGCGGTATTGCTAATTATCCCGAAACCGGGGAAGCTTGTCTCAAAAGGGCGGGGGAAACTGCTAAACGCCTCGCTGCACAGTTTCCTGAGGATATGTTATTAGTAGGTCACGGTTCGTCGGTTGTGGGAAGTGCGCTGTGGCTGGTGGGCGGTGCTAGGAGGAAAATTAATGCTTCTCTTTGCTGTTTGGTGAAAGTGGTGCGGAATGGGGACGAATGGTCGATCGCACTTAATGGCGATACTTCTCACCTCACGGACACTGAAACCGACATCCGCTTTAATTAAAGTTGAGATTCGTGCAAAAAATCGCATTATATGCTATGTGTACGGGTTGTGCAGTGCACACCCTAGGTTAATCTGGTCTGTGAAAATCTGAGTGCTATCATTTAATGTCGATCGCACATTTTAAATCAAAAATCTTAAATAGGTATGGCTGGACACAGTAAATGGGCGAATATTAAACGCCAAAAAGCTAGAGTTGATGCCGTTAAAGGCAAGGTTTTTGCTAGAATATCTCGCGAAATAATTGTCGCGGCGCGCAGCGGAGTTCCCGATCCCGCTGGCAATTTTCAACTGCGGACGGCTATTGAAAAAGCCAAGGCGGCTGATATTCCTAATGAAAACATAGAAAGGGCGATCGCCAAAGGTGCCGGTTTAGCCGGAGGTAGTTCCGAATTAGAAGCCATTCGCTACGAAGGTTACGGCGTTGGCGGCGTGGCGATTCTGATTGAAGCGCTGACAGACAACCGCAACCGCGCGGCGGCTGACTTGCGAGAAGCTTTTAGTAAAAATGGCGGCAACTTGGGCGAAACTGGTTGTGTGGGGTGGATGTTCGACCACAAAGGAGTTTGTACAGTATGCGGCCCCATTGATGAAGAACAATTGTTTGAAGCGTCGCTAGAAGCAGAAGCCGAATCCTACGATTTGATATTAATTGATGAGGATACTGAAGGTGCAGAGGTATTTACAAGTGTGCCTAATTTGGAAAAACTGGCTGATGTTTTGAAACAAACAGGTTTTGCAGTTTTGCAGTCGGAAAATCGCTGGATTCCGAGCAACATAGTAGAAATTGATAATCCTGAAAAAGCTCGATTGCTCATAAAATTGATGGATGCACTAGAAGATTTAGATGACGTGCAAAGCGTGACAGCAAATTTTGAAATGACCGATGAATTGATGTCCTCAATTATGATTTAAAATCCTTGGTTCGTAGTGAGGACTTTAGTCCGCATCAGGTTCATAGCAAAAATCGTAGGGTACAGGTTCGTAGTGAGGACTTTAGTCCGCATCCATGACAGGTTCGTAGTGAGGACTTTAGTCCGCATCAGGTTCATAGCAAAATTTGAAGGTTACTAGAACAATTACGGCTTTGTCGGAGTATGAAAGTTCAAGCGCAAATTATCTGGGAGAAGTAGTCCAGTACCGGACGATCGATCGGATGCAATAAGGGGGATTTGTGCGATCGTTTGTCAAGTAGTAAGTTGATATATTGCGGGTCGGTATTTTGGTTCGGGAATGGGTTTTCCCGCAGTTGTTGCAGCTTCCAGCCATGCTGTTTTAGCAATCTGTACTTCCTGCAAAGCTAATTCTGGGGTTTCCCCAAAAGCGGAACAGTATTTTAAGTCGGGAATATCGGCAATATAGCCTTCATCTTCGTTGCTGTAAAAAATATTGATGTGATAGTCTTTCATGTTTCATCATCCTCTATTGTGAGAGCGTATTCCTCGATTATCGCTAAGAATTGACGGACTTGATAGGGTGTCACCTCGCCTTTCTTATTTTGAATGTTAACAATTTCTGGCACTTCGGGATGATTGAATATGTGATGACTGCCACTGACTCTCGCCAGACTAAAGCCAAAGGCTTCAATCAGTGTCACCATTTCATTAAACTTGATGTTTTTTGACCCAGATAGCACCTTTTCTAAAATTTTACGCTTTTTCATCGCTCGCTCTTGATTGTACCTGGAATTTTAGGGTTTATTGATGCTGCTTGCAATCATAACATTCTTAATCTTGAACTATATCGTGTATTCGTGCTTCGTAAAATCCTTCCTCTTGAAGAAATTGAGTTAATTCCTTAAGTCCTTGGCGACGCTTGACTTTTCGCTGTTCTTGATAAATGATTAAATCCTTCAATTGAATTCGCCGATGGGAACCTACTTTGACACAAGGAATTGCTCCTTCATCTAGCAACTTGACAAGAAATGGTCGCGATACATTCAGGATATCGGCAGCTTGCTGCGTCGTCAGTTCGCGATTGTGAAGAATATCAAGCAAATATAGGGAAAACAAAAGACAAGCATTAAGTAGAACAGCAACTTTAGCCATATTAAAAAGTGAATTAATCCTATTCCTCGTATAAACCAGCTTCCTCAGTCATCTCGATTAGCTGGTCTAATAGTTTACGGCGCTTTCTGTCTCGCTGTTCTTGATAAATGATTAAATCCTTAAATCGAATCCTCCGATGGGAACCTACTTTGATATAAGGAATTGCTTCTTCATCTAGCAACTTGACTAGAAAAGGTCGCGATACATTTAGGATATTAGCAGCTTGTTGTGTTGTTAATTCGCGATTGTGACGAACGATCGAAACAGCCCGATTAGATGCCATCGCCTGCACAGCTTGATGCAGGATGTTGCAGACTGATTCGGGAAGGAGAATCTCTTCTCCGTTACTGGTGACTAATTTTGGCTGTGCGGATTCTCGGCTGAGTATCTGTGCTAATTGTGCTATAGATTCTTGTTCTTTTTCTGGAGGCAAAACAGACTCTGGCGATGCTTTTTGCTTTAACATAGCAAGATGTATTTTGATTGTTTTCTTGACGATAACACTTTTCACGGCGTAAACGCAATATCCGAAATAATCAAAATATTCAAACAGCCTGAAATAATCGTTCTAGCTTCTTAGTTACGGGCAATGGTTTACCTTCAGCTTGACAACTCTCAATTAGTAACTCCAGTACCTCTCGTGCATTGTAGATAGCTTCTTCATAAGAATCTCCGTGAGTTACCGGCTGCATTACATCCTCAAATTCAGGCAAAAATACGACAAAGCATCGATCGCCTTCCGACCATTGGATAACAACTGTATATTTCATGGTTCTGTCTCCTCTGCTTCGATTTGGCCAATTTTCCTCAATTATTTCGTTTTACGCTATCTGTAATCGTTTCCCCAACGTCTGAGGTTCTGGTAGAGGTTTGCCATCTTCTTGATAGAGTTCAATCAATGTTTCTAACAATTCTTGTCCGTGTTTTGCCGCTTCTTCGTAAGTGTGTCCGTGAGTGCAAGGCTGCATGACATCGGTAAACTCAGGTAAGCTGACAACAAAAAGTTGATCCTCTTTTGACCAGTGGATAATGAGACTATAATTGCTATTCATTTGGAACCCTTTATAGGCGAATAGAGAAGAATGCCAGCTAATGAGGTTTAGAATATTGTAGCCGATCGCCCAAACGACAAAAACCGAGTTGATTTAAGAAACCGGGTTTTTACCAAATCTGCGGGCTACAACAAAGTATTTTCGTAAAAAACCCGGTTTCTGGACTTCCTGACTCTTGCATCCCCACACAGATGTACAATGGTGAGACCGAATTCCCCAACGACCACCGTGATTGACCGCTACACTCTGCCCGAAATGGGCAACATCTGGACTGAAACCGCCAAACTCAAAAGCTGGCTACAAGTAGAAATTGCTGTCTGCGAAGCTCAAGCCGAACTCGGCTACATCCCCGCCGCCGCAGTCGAAGAAATTAAAGCTAAGGCTAATTTTGACCCCAAACGAGTCCTCGAAATTGAAGAGGAAGTTCGCCATGACATGATTGCTTTCTTGACAAATGTCAACGAATATGTAGGCGATGCCGGCCGCTACATTCACCTCGGTTTAACCAGTTCCGATGTGCTCGATACTGCTTTGGCGCTGCAATTAGTCGCCAGCGTCAATATCTTGTTAGAACGTGTCGAAGATTTGAGCCAAGCTATTCGCTATCAGGCCCAACAACACCGCAATACTGTGATGGTTGGCCGATCGCACGGAATACACGCTGAACCCATCACCTTTGGCTTTAAACTAGCAGGATGGCTGGCTGAAGTCCTTCGCAACCGCGCCCGATTGGTGAATTTGCGATCGTCCATTGCAGTCGGCAAAATCTCCGGCGCAGTCGGAACCTATGCTAATATCGATCCGCGAATAGAAGCGATCGCCTGTCAGAACCTGGGACTCGAACCCGATTGTGCATCGACTCAAGTCATTTCGCGCGATCGACACGCCGAATACGTCCAAACCTTAGCACTGTTAGCCGCCTCGATCGAACGTTTTGCAGTCGAAATTCGCAACCTGCAACGCACCGACGTGCTCGAAGTCGAAGAGTTCTTTTCCAAAGGGCAAAAAGGCTCATCCGCCATGCCCCACAAACGCAACCCGATTCGATCGGAAAGACTGACAGGAATGGCGAGAATTGTCCGCGCCAACGCCGTCGCAGCCTTAGAAAATGTTGCGCTTTGGCACGAAAGAGACATTTCTCACAGTTCCGTAGAACGGATGATTTTGCCCGACAGTTCTACAGTAACTCACTTCATGTTAGTGGAAACCACAGACTTAGTAAAACACCTGCTAGTCTATCCCGAAAATATGAAGCGAAACATGAATCTTTACGGCGGAGTTATCTTCAGTCAGCGCGTGATGCTAGCCTTGGTAGAAAAAGGAATGAACCGTGAAGAAGCATACAAAGTTGTGCAATCTTGCGCTCACGAAGCTTGGAACAAATCTGAAGGCAATTTCTATAATTTGATTGCTAAGGACGATCGCGTTACTGCTAAGATGACTAACAAGGAAATTGATGATTGTTTCGATCCGCAGTATCAATTGAGGCACTTAGATTTAGTGTATCAACGCTTGGGAATTTAAAATTTTTTTGAATTTCCGACTTTGGATAGGCCCAACTTGCCCACCAAGTTTCTCTGCGATATATTGTACCAAATTCGGTTTTGAGATCCCCTTGATTCTTCAGTCCGCGGAGGCGGACTTTGTATGTGTAGAAGCGATTTCAATCGCCGATTCAATCGCCGATCG
>NZ_JAEQDE010000096.1:0-34262 GCF_020737865.1 Microcoleus sp. PH2017_35_SFW_U_B | reverse complement strand
CCAAATTCGGTTTTGAGATCCCCTTGATTCTTCAGTCCGCGGAGGCGGACTTTGTATGTGTAGAAGCGATTTCAATCGCCGATTCAATCGCCGATCGATGGAGGGTAACGAACCCGAATTTGGTATTACCAATCCTCATGGGGTAAGGACATAAATTGCATCTTTGCCAAGACTGGATCTAGTTCAGAGGATTCTTCAGAATAGACTTGATTTAGTTTGCTCAAAATTCGATCGCGGTTGTGTCGCCGCACATACGCCTGCAATGCTTTTGTATAAAGCTCACTGCGTGATAATCCTAACTGATTAGCCAAAGCCTCGGCTTCTTCAAAAACTAAATCTGGAAGTGAAATTGCAGTTTTCATAGTTTCCCCTGCTATCACGGTGACATCATAATATTGATGATAGCACAGAAGAACGACCTCAATCTACTCTTTAAGACTTGCCATCAGAACAGCTATGAAATTTAATCGTTTTGGAAAATACCCGATCGCATTTATGTTAGTGTTGCTATGTGCGATCGGTCTGCACCATCCCATATTTGTCCGCGCAACGGAGTCGCCACAAGTGCAAATTACTCAACCAGAATCAAACCAGATCGCACCTGAAAGTGTTTTCATGAGTCAACTTCCCAGTTGGGCGCGGCTGGTTGACATCCGCACCGTCAATCGCAACATTCGACTCGATATCCGCTACGCCACTACTAACAATTTCTTGAAACGAAAACTTTATACAGTAGCAAAATGTGCTTTGAGAAGTTCTGTTGCTCAAAAATTAGCCCTAGTTCAAACAGATTTAGAAAAAATCGGATTGGGTTTGAAAGTTTACGATTGCTACAGGCCTTTTTCTGTGACTAAGCAAATGTGGGAGTTTTTGCCAGATCCGAATTATGTGGCTAATCCTGCTAGGGGTTCGCGACACAATCGCGGTGCGGCAGTGGATTTGACTTTAGTCGATCGCACTGGCAAAGAATTAGAGATGCCAACGCCCTATGACGATTTTACCAAAAAAGCTCACAGAGATTACAACGGTGGCAGCGCTCAATCTCGGAAAAATCGTCAAACGCTTGAAGATGCGATGAAAAAACAGGGATTTATCGGGATAAGCACAGAATGGTGGCACTTTGATTCGGAAGATTGGCAGAAATTTGCGATTTTAGATGTGTCGCTTTCTGAAATTCCTTAATTAGCTAAGACGGCGGTTAAAACCGCGTCTACACAAACTAAGACGGCGGTTAAAACCGCGTCTACACAAAGGAAGTCCGCCTCCGCGGACTGAAGAAGCTAACGTAATTTTCACCGCCCACTCTTCAACCGGCGTCCGGCTTGTTTTGTCTGTATAGACGCGGTTTCAACCGCCCGGTATTCTTGGGAATTTATCGGACTCGCACATAAAATTCGTATTCATAGCCACGGAAATTTGAGTCTAGTTGAAATGTGTAATTTCCAGTAACAGGGATTTTGCCCGTCCACTCAGTTTTCTTGCCTTGTGTATTCGGATCTTCTACTAAAAGTTTGCCACTAGGAGTGATAATTTGTGGGAAAACATCTTTCCGATTCTTAACCGTCATTGTTTGATTTTTAGCAGCCCGAATCTTGTAAGAATGAGTTCCACCGCCGATAATTCGACCTTTGACTATCGCTTCATCTCCCCCAGTCAAAAAATTAATCTGCTGGTTGACATTAGAACAACTGCTTTCGGTGCGATTTTTGGCAATCCAACCGGGCGGTTCGGTAATTCGCAGCCAACCATTTTGTTCTTCTGCGATGGAAACAAAGGTATTATTTTTCAGTTTTCCTACTATTTTGCTGTCGTTTACTTGCGGGTGCGATCGCACATTCAGCGGTGGATTCGGATCGCTAACTACAGCCATACTGATTTTACAGCCGGAATTGGGCGGTGTGACAACTACTGGGGCAACTTTTTGCTGCGAGAATCCAGCGATTAGCGGTGGTTGAAGTGCGGCACTTTTGGCTGGTTGAGGTTGAGATTTGGGGGCTTCCGCAGGCTGGGTTTCTACTTGCAGAGGTTCTGCTGGTTCAGATTCGGGGTTGTTCGCCGGAAGGAGTGAAATCTCGTTTCTGACTGCTGCTGGGGATTCTGGAAGGGCTACATTGGATTGTTGAATCGCACCCGACTGTATAGTTGCAGCAGCTACACCCACGGCTGTGGCTAGCCCTGCTAAGCCTGTAATGATGATTTGAGTAGAAGTAAATGGCATAAAAACCTCCTCTGTATTTATACTGATATTTTTGGTTGCGGAATTGACGCGATCGCCAGTCAAGTTATAGGGAAAATACGTAATTAGGCGGATTTATCAAGATTTTTCCGGGAAATTCGGGGCGACCACCATTGGATTTATAGTGAAAATACTTAATCAGGGCTCATGTTTCCGGATGAGTTCCTAAAATTTAACATTCATGATTGTCACAATAATTTTAGTCCGTCTATACTTGACACCTGTAGTGATGGTACTGTTGCTCTGAGCCAATTGTGTTCAACTCTAGCAACGTAAGCATCCAGCGCGAGGTGCAGTAGACCTCTTGCAAAAGTCCTTTTAATCAAATTTTGGGACGGGCTAGAAGCCCATCCCACAAGAAAAAAGATTTTTGTGGGATGGCTTTGAGCAGCGTCCTAACTATTTTTGCAAGAAGTCTAGTTTATTAGTTGTCATGTCAAGATTTATTCCTTTCCAATTACAACCACCTCGCGATCGACTGCTTTCGGAGGTGAAGCAGGAAGCCGAAGCCGGCCGATCGCAATCCTTGCATACTGCTGTGCTGGCTAACCTCAGCCAAGATTCGCAGCCTGTCGGTGTTAGCCGCTGTTGGGATGTGGAAGTGAAAGCGGGAAATCGTCCAAGTTTTCGGCTTCCAGCCAAAGCTAGCATTTCTCAAGTGTTCGATCGCACCAACGGCAAATTAGTCATTTTGGGAGCGACGGGTGCCGGCAAAACCACGACGCTGCTAGAATTGGCTCTGGTGTTAGTTTCGCGCGCCGAACAAGATCCTAATTTACCAATACCCGTGCTGTTTGAACTGAGATCGTGGAAAGCAGAATCTGGGGCGATCGCAGATTGGTTAATTGTTCAGCTTCAGTACAAATACGGCATCTCAACCACTGTCGGCAAAAAATGGCTTGCCGAACAAAAATTGCTACCTCTCCTCGACGGTTTGGACGAAGTAGAAACCCACCGCCAAGATATCTGCATTCAAGCAATCAATCAGTTTCTTGAAAGCGAATTGCAACCCAAACATTTAGTAGCTTGCAGCAGTTTTGAAGTCTACAAAAACTGCCAAACTAGATTTAAACTGCAAGCAGCAGTTTTGCTGAAACCTCTGACCGAAACTCAAATTCAAAATTATCTTCTAGAAGCCAGAAGCCGCGAACTTTGGTACAGCATAGAGAAAGAGCCGGAGTTGTTAAAATTAGCAAAAACTCCCTTATTATTGAGCATGATGGCTTTGGCTTACGATGATATTTTAATCGAATCTTGGAAGCGGATAACTTCCACAGAAGAACAGCGCAAATATCTGTTAACTGCCTACATCCGCCACCAAATGACTGGGGAAGTCAAGCAGTATCCCAGAGGAAAGGAACTGCGGCCAGAACAAATTCGCAAATGGCTGGGATGGTTGGCGAGAAAGATGGAACAGCAAGGAATTCAAGAATTTTACCTCGATCGCATCTCGTCGAGTTGGCTGCAAACAGGCGAGGAGCAGCGCAAGTATCAGTTTGGAGTTAAGCTGGTTGGCGGGCTGATTTGGGTAATTTTGGGAGCAATTGCCACCCTAGTCTCCGGCTCGATTTGGGGATTGATTGCGGGTGCTGTGGCTGCGGTAATTAGTGCTGTGTTGCCACCAATTCCGGCGATTGACAGTTTGATATTGCGCCTCGTGCTGTGGTCTAGCGGTCATATTCCTTGGGATTACCAGCGTTTTCTGGATGCTGCGGGCGATCGACTGTTACTGCAAAAAACGGGCGATCGACGTTATCGATTTATTCACGATTTATTGCAGAAGCATTTTGCTGAGATATAAATGTAGTAGCTTGACAAAAACAAATATAATAGATGTAACTGTGAAGGAGAGCTAAATACCCGATCGCCAAATATTCGACAAGCAAAAGGAAACTAAAACTCAATGACTGTAAAATTCATTCTGAGTGAATACGTCGATCGAGCAATGACTGAGGCTATGTATGACAAACTTGAAGATCGTAGCTTTGTCGGCAAAATTCCTGTTTGCAAGGGAGTCATCGCCTTTGGCTCAACTTTAAAAGAGTGTCAAAATGAGTTGCGATCCACTTTGGAAGACTGGATTTTGCTAGGGTTAAAATTGCGACATCGTTTGCCCGTAATTGACAATATTGATTTAAATCAGGAGCCTAGCCTTGAGCCGTTGGACACCTTGTAAGCGTCGAGAATTTATCAAATTTTGGGACGGGCTAGAAGCCCATCCCACAAGAAAAAAGATTTTTGTGGGATGGGCTTCTAGCCCGTCCTAACTATTTTTGCAAGAGGTCTAATACTGATAAACCTGATTTCCAATCCTAACTCTGTTGCCTAAGAGAAATTTGTATCCGGCTTGCTTTAGAGTAAAAGATTTGTATCTTCTAACTTTCTTGAATCCCGGCGGTCTTACTCCCTTTTTATTGTGCTTAAAGAATAGTTGATAGGCTTTCTCGATGCGTTGACAGATATCCTGAACGGCCTGAGAGCCTAGTCGTTGCCAGAAAGGTTTACGCTTCCGTAGTTTAGCTATATGAGCTTGAAGTTTAGAGCAGTTTAAGTGTTTTCCCCACATTCTGTAGTACCTTTTATGTAGGGCAATACAGTGGTTATAGATCACTCCGGCGGCGTTAATTGACCGCTTGAGAAATCTATTCCGCTTATGTTGATACAGCTTAAACTTCAGGGTTTTCATGTTGGCATTTTATCGCGGATTCAGGAGAATCCCAAGAAAAATTAAGAAAAGTTAAGAAAAAGCCGTCCTAGAAGGACGGGGCTTTAGACCCAATTTCTCGGTAAGAAACATATAAAAAATCTGGGACTGGAACCCAATCTCGCCCCATTCTGGTTAATTTAACTGCCCATTCTACACCAATTTCTCCCCGTTCTTCACCCCACTGTTCGAGAATTTTTATCAGGCTTCTGGTGAGGCGAGAATGAAATTTTTTCGGTGACATCTTCGGTACTGCTTGATTGTCAACAAGTTCGTAGGTTATATCTCCTTCTCCTTCGGGGAGACTGAGAAACTCTTCCAGAGTTAGTTCAGTTTTTGTCTGGAACATAATATTCCTCTGCTGTGAGCGGGGGAATTCCCGCCTGTCTAGTTAACTTAAATATTGATTGACATAATACAAATATTATGATATATGTTGGCCAAATCTCCAGTCTTAACTGCCAAATGTACGATCGCATCCTCACCGACACCCCCAAAAGGTTAAGATTCTAATCTGACCTCCTGCAATCATTGCTTCACCTCCTATGGCAGAAACCCTATTGTTCAACGCCCTCCGCGAGGCGCTAGACGAAGAAATGGCCCGCGACTCCTCTGTATTCGTACTCGGCGAAGACGTAGGTCAATACGGTGGTTCCTATAAAGTCACCAAAGACCTCTACGAAAAATATGGCGAGCTCCGAGTCCTCGATACCCCGATCGCCGAAAATAGCTTTACAGGCATGGCAGTAGGCGCAGCAATGACGGGATTGCGGCCGATCATCGAAGGCATGAACATGGGCTTTTTGCTCCTCGCCTTCAACCAAATCTCCAACAACGCCGGAATGCTGCGCTACACCTCCGGCGGCAACTTCAAAATGCCGATGGTAATTCGCGGCCCAGGCGGCGTGGGCCGACAACTCGGCGCCGAACACTCCCAGCGGTTAGAAGCCTATTTCCAAGCAGTACCGGGTTTGAAAATTGTCGCCTGTTCGACTCCCTACAACGCCAAAGGACTCTTAAAATCAGCAATCCGCGACGATAACCCGGTGCTGTTTTTCGAGCACGTTTTGCTTTACAACCTTAAGGAAAATTTGCCAGACACAGAATATTTAGTGCCGTTAGATAAAGCGGAAATTGTGCGATCGGGCAAAGATGTCACCATCTTGACATATTCGCGGATGCGCCACCACGTCCTGCAAGCCTTGCCGGCACTCATGAAAGAAGGTTTCGATCCAGAAGTAATCGACCTAATTTCTCTCAAACCCCTCGACATGGACACCATCGGCGAATCTATTCGCAAAACTCACAAAGTAATTATTGTAGAGGAGTGCATGAAAACCGGAGGCATCGGCGCTGAATTAATTGCCTCAATTTGCGATCGATATTTTGACGAACTTGACGCACCAGTTTTGCGGCTGTCTTCACAAGATATTCCCACACCTTACAACGGTAATTTGGAAAGATTGACAATTGTCCAGCCAAACCAAATTGTCGAAGCTGTCCAAAAAATGGTAGGTTTGCGAGTATAAATAGTCAGTTGACAGTTGATAGTTGACAGTTGATAGTTGACAGTTGATAGCTGCCCTTACCAATTACCAATTGCGAATTACCAATTACCACTGCCAACTAATTACTGTCCCTGGTAAACTGCCAACTACCTCAACCGTGCAGGAATCCACAGTCTCACCAACTGTCAACTGTCAACTGTCAACTACTATAAGTATGCAAAAACAACGTTCATTATTAGCCCTAATTTTTGTTTTGATCGTAGCCGCTATTACTGTGATAGCAACAATTCCGACGCGGCTGGGATTAGACTTGCAAGGAGGATCGCAACTCACAATTCAGGTGAAAACTACCAAAGATATCCCGAAAATTGAAGAGCGGGATCTAGAAGCAGTGAGGCGAATTATCGAAAACCGAGTTAATGGTTTGGGAGTCTCCGAATCAGTTGTACAAACCGTAGGCAGCGATCAAATTCTGGTTCAGTTGCCTGGAGTAAGCGATCCGCAACAAGCGGAACGGGTACTCGGCGGTACGGCACAGCTAGATTTTCGGCGCGAGACACCGCAAGAAGGAGCTTTTTTGAAGGTTAGGAAAGAGGAACTTGCTGGAATGCTGGGAAAGCAGCAGGAGTTGCAGGCAAAAGGAGATGCTAAGGCGATCGCAGACAACCAAGCTGCGATCGACAAAAAGAATCAGGACATTAAACAGCTTACCGCCAACCTTTACGAACGTACCGAGATCACCGGCAAAAACCTCAAAGATGCTTTCGCCACATCCAATTCCTTAGGCAACACCTATGCTGTAGCGCTACGGTTCGATACTGAGGGGGCCCAAAAGTTTGCCGAATTGACCAAAAGCATTGCTGGTACAAACCTCACCCTAGGCATTTTTGTAGATAACGAACTCATTAGTGCTGCGACTGTTAGCGATCAGTACAAACAAACAGGTATCACAGGCGGTAATGTCGAAATTTCGGGCAACTTTACAGCACAGAAGGCTAATGACTTGGCGGTGCAATTGCGCGGGGGTGCTTTGCCCGTGCCTGTCGTAATTATTGAAAACCGCACAGTAGGTGCCAGCTTGGGACGAGACAGCATTCAAAGCAGTATTAATGCAGGCATCGGTGGCTTGACTTTAGTCTTGATTTTCATGGTTGGCTACTATCGACTCCCCGGCGTAATTGCCAATATTGCTCTGTTAATTTATGCTTTGTTAACTTGGGCCGCTTTCGTGCTGTTGGGGGTGACATTAACGTTGCCAGGAATTGCTGGTTTTGTGCTCAGCATCGGGATGGCCGTGGATGCTAACGTGTTGATTTTTGAGCGCACGCGGGAAGAGTTGCGGGCGGGGAAGACGCTTTATCGATCGGTAGAATCAGGTTTTTACCGCGCTTTTTCCAGCATTTTAGACGGCAACGTAACTACACTGATTGCTTGTGCTGCTTTGTTCTGGTTGGGGGCTGGTTTAGTCAAAGGGTTTGCTGTAACGCTGGCCTTGGGCGTCGCAGTGAGTATGTTTACTGCTCTTACTTGCAGTCGCACTCTAATGTTGGTAGTCTTGGGCTTTCCCAAATTACGCAAACCCGAGTGGTTTTGTCCCGGTTTGTCGAAAACAGTTAATAGCTAATAGCTAGTAGGTAATGGGTAATGGGTAATTGGTAATCGATAAGATTGGCTAAGTAAAAATTGCTAAAAATCAGTTGTAAATTAATTCGCAATTCGCAATTACCAATTTCCAACTCGCAATTACCGATTACCGATTACCGATTACCGATTCCCAATTCCCAATTCCCAATTCCCGCGAAATTATGCAATTCAGTGTTATCAAACAGCGATCGATCTGGTGGAGTCTTTCCGCCGCTATAATCCTTGCAGGTATAGTGTCGATGGCGATTTCTTGGACTCGTCCCGACATCCGCGCACCGCTGCGCCCCAGTTTGGACTTTATCGGCGGCACTCGGCTGCAATTTGAACTCGACTGCACGAAACCGGAAAATTGTAAACCCATCGATATTGCTGCTGTCCGCCAAGTCCTCGACACCCAAGGTTTGGCCGGCAGCAGCATTCAAGTTATCGGCAAAGAACAGCGCGGTTTGTCCCTGCGGACTAAAACTTTGGATGTCGAACAGCGGACTAAGTTGCAAACAGCTTTGAGCGAGAAAATAGGCGCTTTTGCTCCTCAATCTATTCAAATTGATACGGTTGGCCCTACTCTCGGCAAACAGTTATTTACTTCCGGCTTGCTAGCTTTGTTCCTTTCTTTTGCTGGCATTACTCTTTATCTGACGTTTCGATTTCAGTTAGATTATGCCTTTTTTGCTTTTGTTGCTTTGTTTCACGATGTCTTAATTACCCTGGGCATTTTCTCAATGTTGGGTTTGGCTATAGGAGTGGAAGTTGACAGTTTATTTGTGGTTGCGCTCTTGACAATTATCGGTTTTTCTGTTAACGATACAGTGGTAATTTACGATCGCGTGCGGGAAGTAATCAAGCTAAATCCCGGACAGTCGATCGATCAAATTGTCGATGATGCCGTCATGCAGACTCTGGGAAGGTCAATTAACACGACGATGACGACGCTGCTGACCTTGTTTTCCATCTTTTTGTTTGGCGGCGAAACCCTCAAATACTTTGCTTTAGCCTTGATTGTCGGCTTTATTGCTGGTGCATATTCCAGTATTTTCATTGCTAGCACGCTGCTAGCTTGGTGGCGCAGTCGTACAGGCAAATCCATCGCCGTCCCCGCAGAAGGAATTAACCCATCAGAAGAAGTTTAACGATTGTTGGTCATCAGTCATTAGCGATCGAGCTGTTGACTGGTGTTATTGTAACCGCGCCAAGACGGTTAGGACGTTCTCGCGTTGCAATTTCCCCATGCGGTCGATTGCAACTTCGGTCTTCCTTCTTCCTTCTTCCTTCTTCCTTCTTCCTTCTGCCATGACTAATGACCCAAATTTTCAAATTGAAGTCCAAAGGCTTCACAAACTAACAGTTTACGGCCGCTGGTTAACTGTGATATTGCTGTGGATTAGCGTCGGTTCTTTGAGCATTTGGAGTTTGCGTCACGAAATCGATTTGTGGTTAGAAAACTTTACTTGGGCGGCGGTGCGCTACGGTTTATATTTTCACCGCTGGCCCACTCTCGGTTTGGGTATATGTTTGGCGATGACTTTAGCAGTGCTAACTTGGCACAGTCGCAACATTGTGCGAGGATTGCCCCTGCGGGAAAAACAGGGTTTGGAACAACAAGTGCGCCGCATTCGCCAACAGGGGCCGAGTCATGTTTTGTGGAAGTGGGTTTGCAAAGGTAGTCCGTAGTCAGTTGACAGTTGACAGTTGACAGTTGACAGTTGACAGTTGACAGTTGTCATGAGTGCTGTCCCCGCTCGCTTTCGAGCTAGTGCTGTCCCCGATCGCGAACAGCAGTCATCAGGCAAACCGAGGTAACATATGTGGTGGGGAAAACTGTTGAAGTGGAATCTCGATCGCAAATTCAGTTCCTTTTTCCGGTTCGGAAAAGCACTTCAATTCGCCACCGTGCTGATTGACAACAATTTCATAGCTAATTGACAATCCCAAGCCCGTTCCTTTGCCCACAGGCTTTGTGGTAAAGAAAGGGTCAAACAACCGCTTCCGAACATCTTCTGTCATCCCCGGGCCGTTGTCAGAAATCTTAATTATTACCTTTTTGCCCTCGACTAACTCCGTGCGAATCAGAATCGCAGGCATCAGATGGCTAGAATTAGAAATTGAAGATTGAGTGTTTGTACGGGAATTATTTTGATAGCCTGCTTGCGAATTTTTCTGGGTTTTCCCATCGACATTTTCGTGTTTGTTCCACTCAACAAGAGCGTAAATGGCATTAACCAAAATATTCATAAATACCTGATTTAGCTGTCCGGGATAGCACTGCACCAGCGGCAATTTGCTATATTCTTTGTGAATTGCGATCGCCTCCAGTCCTGGTTTCCCTTTAAGCTGGCTTTGCAAAAGCATAATTGTGTTGTTGATACCGTCGTGAATGTTGACCTGCTTCATTTGGGCTTCGTCTAACCTGCAAAAATTCCGCAGCGACAAAACGATATCGCGCACCCTTTCTGCACCTTGCTGCATTGAATCAAACACTTTGGGTAAGTCTTCCAGCAAATAATCGAGTTCGATGTTTTCTGATTCCGCTTCAATTTCTGGGATAGATTCGGGACAGTGCTGCCGGTACAGAGAAAGCATCCGCATTAAACCTTCGGTATACTCTTTAGCGTGGTGCAAATTGCTGTAGATAAAGCCGATGGGATTGTTGATTTCGTGAGCAACTCCTGCTACTAACTGCCCCAAAGAAGACATTTTCTCTGTTTGAATTAGTTGAGTTTGAGTGCGCTGAAGTTCCAGGAGGGCAAGTTCGAGCTGTTGGGCTTGATGTCTCAATTGTGCTTGGGATTCCCGCATCGCCACGGTTGCTAACTCGTGAATCTGCAACTGAGAAAGCAGTAGTTGGTGAACGTCTAAAAGTTGGTAATTGTCCGGCTCTACCTGCACTACAATGGGTTCGTGGATTAGTTCGGGCGATCGCTCTAGAGACTGCCGTACTGCCTTCATAATAGAGGTTTTGCGATCGAGAACCAAGATATCAGTTTTAGTAAAGCGGTACAGGATGAACAAAGGCTGTTGAGAAAATAACTCCAAGCTGTAGGGGCGACTCATGTGTTCAAAAAAACGTCGGCGCGAAATCATCCCTGCAAACTTTCCTTTCTCAGTAATGATGATGCCGGGAAGTAAAGGATTAGATTGAAAAATTTTAGTAACTTCGCCACCCAGACACTCTGACTCCAGGAGAAAGTTGTACAGGGTTAATTCCTCTAGAGTCGATCGCAAACCGAGCGGCGATTTCAGGGGACTTACCCCATCAGTTTCATACACTGCTCCCTCCTTTGGTAATTGGCAGTTGCTGTTGGCTGCTGGAGTATTGCGTACTATTTGCACTGCTTTTTCTACTCTTTTGATAGCTTGGCAATCAACTCTACTCGGCTCGCTCCAATCGAGTTAATTTAGCATGATTTTTTTCTTTAATCGTGCTGTTGTCACCCGAAACGATATAGCAGGTTAGATTAATTTAACAGTAGATACCTTTGCAACCTGACTACTTAGTAAGTTTAATCTATCCCAAATTCTACTAACCAGAATCTAGCACTTATCACTAGCTTGAATGTTTCATAACATGAATTTGGTTCAGATTGATAGACATCCGCGATCTGGGCGAGGACATTTGCTATTACCCCTTACCTAAAATTATATGACAATCCAGAAAAGAGTAGCGACAAATCTGGAGCCGATCGCCCGCCCTGACAATTCAACCGCAACCTGTTTCTGCTAATTGGCACAAAATGTCAATTGTCAGTTTTTTCGCACAAATGCCGATCGCTCTCAACACCCGGATTGTATTGCAGGTAGTCTCCTAGCCAGCGACAGCCGACGGCGAGCAATGTGTCAAGTTCGGCACCTTCTACTTTAGCAGGATCGAGACTCCAAAGCTTCACCGACCCATCTTTCCCGGCAGATGCTAAAGTTTTGCGATCGGCACTAAAACTCACACTCCACACATCCGCTTGATGTGCCCTAAAAGTTTGCAGCAAAGTCCCGTCGCGGCGCCAAAGTCTCACATTGCCGTCAGTGCTGCCCCCTGCCAGCAACTTGCTGTCTTTACTCCAACTGACATTACCCAAAGCTGCTGTAGAATCGAGAGTTTTGAGCAACTTGCCGTCAGTATTCCAAACTTTCACCTTCCAATCGTGACTAGCTGAAGCAATCCTCTCACCGTCTGGCGAGAAATTGCAGCCCCACACTTCATCTCCGTGTCCCAAAAGAGTTTTCTCAAGTCGAAACAGTGTTTTCCCGCTGCGTTTCCAAAGTTTGACAGTTCGATCTTGACTGGTGGAAGCCAACATATTACCGTCGGGACTGAACCTGACTGATGTAACAGGTCTAGTATGTCCTTTTAAAGTATGCAGCAAAACACCGCCTGCATTCCAAATTTTAATAGTTTTATCCGAACTTGCAGTAGCAATTAGTTGAGAATCATGGCTAAAACTTGCACTCCAAACTAAATCTTGATGTCCTTTCAAAACTTGCTGCAAAGTTCCGTCGCGGCGCCAAATTCTGACAGTTTTGTCAAAACTTGTAGAAGCAACTAACTGACTGTCAGGACTAAAAACTACCTCAGTAATTGACTCGGTGTGTCCAGGCAAACTCAAAATTAACTTACCGTTAGGCTGAAAGAAATTCACCAACAATTCGTCAGTCGCACTCACAATCAACTTGCCATCCGGGCTGAAATTAGCCGTGTGTCCCTTAAGCAAACGATTGCGTTCTCTAACTGCATTTACCGTTCGGTGCAGTATATTTAGTGTCTGTGCTTTCAGCGTTGGGGAAACTTCTATCTCTCGCATTTTTTTGCCAGCACTGACTGCTGCGATTAAAGCTCCTAGCTGATCGTAGCTTAGGGAAATATCGGCGGTAGAATTGAGTGCTTCTATGTGGGTAATTATTGCTTGTCTTTTTTGATTTTCAGCTTTCTGGGCTACTCGCTGCACCTGCACGAGCACGCTACCAGAGATAGCAGAAATTACAGCGAGTGCAAACAAACTAAATTGGACTGTTCGCTTGGCTTTTTGCTGAGCTTTAGTCAAAACTAAATTTGCTTCGGTTAATATTTGCGAAGCTGCTTTTTCTAGTTCCAAAGCTCTTTGAACTTCCAGATTTTCTTGTTCTTGGCTAGCCGAGAGGAATTGATAATCGCGATCGCTCAAACTTTTGTCAGCCGCCCAGATTAAGGCTTCTGCGAGAGCTCTGCCTTGCAGCAAGCGGGAAGCGTCTGTGTGGTTGGAGGCTTCCCAAGCGCAGATAGACTCGGAGTAAGGCAGGAGCTTTGCTAATTCTTGGTGTATCCATTCCCGATTAAAAACAGACGCATAAATTTGGTTGTAAACTCTCAGTTTTCCTCCATCTTGGACGATTAAACCTGACAGTAAAAGTTCCATTTTTTGGGAACTGTATTTAGCTAAATTATATTGAGCAATCGACTCTTTTGCGGTATTTTCTGCGCCGTTTGGCAGAGTCATATCTGCTAAGATTTGTTGGTAAAGTCCTAGCAAACGGCCGATGCGCTCTTGATTTCTCAGGAGGCGATCGCGAATTGTCTTGAGATGTTCGGGTTCGTCTTGAAATTCCCAGTTTTCTACGGTGCTAGACTGCACTAATTCGGCAATAAATAATTGACAGTTGGCTGGGCTATGGCAATCGCGGCTGGTTTCTGCTGCTAACTTCTGGGCAGTTAATTGACAAAGTTTTTGAGTAAGGAATGGCTGTCCTCCAGTCCAAGCTAAGATTTCTTTGAGAATTTCGTGGGAATTATCGATTTTTTCTGGCCATCCTCTGACTAAAGGTGTGGCTTCGGCAAGATCGAATCCTTTGAGTTCAATGGCGCGGCCGATATTAAACGGAGTTCGGGTTTTGTCAGAGATCAAATCTTGAGGAGTCGCTACTCCAAATAAGGCAAAAGTCAGGCGGTTGTATTCGGGATTTTCGGCGCGTTTGTTGTAGCAGCCGCGCACCCAGGCAAAAAAGTCGTCGCTGGAGAAGTTCAGGGAGAGAATGCTGTCAATTTCGTCGATAAAAATTACGATATTGCGATCGATCGCCGGAAGCAATACTTGTTCGATAAATTCATTTAATCTGACGGCTGGTGGCAAGTCTTCTCGATCGCGCCACCAAGTCTTGACATTCATTTTAATTTTAAAGCTATTGGCGAGAGTGGCTGTAAAACCCGCGTACCACTGGACGGGAGTTATTTGAGCCGTGCCAATTCCTGTGATGTCAACAATTGAGCAGGCAATATTTTCTGCTTGTAAGCGGCGCGCTGTTTGCACCCGCAGACTCGATTTTCCCATTTGTCGGGAGGTGAGCACGTAGCAAAAATTACCTGCTTTTAACGATTCGTAAAGTTCGCTATCTGCTGCTCTGGTGACGTAGGTAAGAGCATTCGCCTGCAAACTGCCACCAACTTGATATGCAAATTCTGTCGCTGCCAAATCGGACACGGGAAATAAAGGGGAAGCAGAAGGAAGAAATTCTATTTTAGCCGACTTTGCGCCAAGCTCAACTTCAATTTGAGATAATTGGTTTGGTTTCGATAATATTTCGATCATAATTACTACTGCTTCCCCTTTATTTTAAGCAATTCTCATTAGAAACTCTAGGATGTTCATGGGAGGAACCTCGGGAGGCCGGGTTTTGTGGGGCGATCGCAGTGACTTGGATAAAAATGACTGTTGAGGAAAGTAAGCGAGGATTTCCATGTGCGGTTTGCCGAACTAGATGTGTTAAATCTATACACGGCGGGGCGATCGCACTTTCAGTACAATGTCAGTATTTCAACCTCTACATCCGCTGAGTCTGAATATACAAGGTGTGAAAGTAGCTCTAATCCTGTGGCTGTCTCGCTCTGAGGTTGTTCGCGGGTGTGGCGGTAGGAGGCTCAGAGGTAGACAGTTAGCGTATTGGCACAAGCAGAGAGGGAGAGAGGGGGAGAGAGGGAGAAGGGGAGAGGGGAAGAGAGGGGGAAAAATCTTCCTTCTGACTGATGACTGATGACTGATGATTAATGACTGATGACCAACTGCCAATTGCCAACTGCCAACTGCCAACTATCAACTATCAACTATAGCCTTTCTCAGAAAGATGAGGTATGACCGACAGCTTATATAACCGATTAAATCAAGAGGGCCTTCTTCCCAACAACGTCCGCGAATATGAGAGCTAGATCCGCTATATCAACTATCAACTATCAACTGCCAACTGCCAACTGTCAACTGTCAACTGTCAACTGAACAGCAGCAATATCACCCAAAAGTATGATTGATGGATAAAAAGTTGCGTGTTATTATTCTAAATAATTCTATACAAAAATACTTTTACCGAAAAGGAGAACAAAAAATGGACACACCTACAGATCGCGTACAAGAACCTGTCGGGGCAAGAGAACTCGAATCAATACCTGTATCGGGAAAAGTTTCTGCCGAAAAAGTTACTGAAGTTCAATTTGACGCGACTCCTTTAGAAACCCCTACTTATACTCAGGACAAAGTTAGCGTCGAGGAGTTGAAGATTAACGGCGACGATTTGGTTGCTAAAGTTAAAGAGCTGATTCACGAAGGGAGTATCCGCCGCCTGATTATCAAAAATGAAGAGGGACGGATTTTAGTAGAAGTTCCTCTGACGGTGGGAGTAGTCGGCGGAGTCATCAGCGCGACTTTGTTTCCAGTGATTGCAGCAGTAGGAGCGATCGGTGCATTAGTCGCTCACATGACGATTATAATTGAAAGAAAAGAATAATAATAACTCAGTCGCGATTACTGCTAATATCCGGTTAATTTCGCGCGATCGAGCTTGTTTCTTGTGAGGACTAAAGTCCTCTTTTTTTGAATCAGGACTTACGCAAAAAGTGTTTTTATGGTGGAATTATAGCGCAATACCGTTCAGTTAAGCCAGATCCCCCCTAGCCCCCCTTCCCAAGGGGGGGACAAGAAGTTGCTCAAAGTCCCCCTTTTTAAGGGGGATTTAGGGGGATCTCCTCGGAGTAAACAGTTAACCCAAGCGTATTGAATTATAGCGGTAAGGTGCACGAGGTGCAGAGCGCACCTTACCAAAATTAGGTTGTGCGTAAGTCCTGATTTTGCCAACATATGCTAAGAAACTGTTTGGTGAGCTAGCTTAACTGTTCCTAAAGCCGTCTTCCTGCTGTCAAAGAGTTTCATAACCCCGGAGGAGATGGTATCGATGACATCGGGAGCGCAGTAAGACAGAAACTCTTCCGACGAAATGTGACCGGCAAAGAATTCTTGAGCTTTCTTCAAAAAGTTTTCGGTTTCTGCAAAGCCGATAGATTTGATAATAAACGTAGCCACGGGGGAGTTTTTAATATCATAGGGAGATTCTTGATTACGTCCTATTGCTAACAAATCTAAAACCTCTTTTTCCAACTGACTTTCTAAGGGGTAAGCGATTTGTCTGTTGGGCAAGTAATCTTCCAAAACCGATGTTTTAAATCCTGGTGCGCGCAATTCTCCCATCATTGTCGAAAGCGGAATGTCGCGCCCCAAACGGTAGGAAAGAGCTTCTAAAATTGCGATCGTAATTAGTTTGATACCCAGATAAAGTTTGGCGACTGCGATATTTTTTCTAGTTTGGGCAATCATGTGAGCGTAGGTTTCATTGTCCGGTTCTTGCATAAACTGCTGAAAAACCAGTTCTGGTTTGAGGAAGTTTAAAAATCCTTCCATCTTTTGCAGAGATTTGCGATATCCGCCCACGGTATAGGAATTGACATTGCTCAATTCGTGGTTGGTTTCTGGCATCAAGTTCCAGGTATTGTCTAAGAAATTAGAGGAATTTGGAGAGGCAAAATTCTCTACATCCCGATTGGCTAACCTGACCGAACGCTTGACAATTTCTGCTGTTTCGGCATCAGTCCATCCGAAATTCAAATCGCGATTTACACTTACCAAGCGCTGGTGCAAAAGTTCGATCGCACTCAAACCGCTGGCCGAAATCGGACGAAAAGGAATCGTAGCTTCGATGCAAGCGGCAATTTCGGCGATCGTACTTGCAGGCAAAAAAGGCTCCAAAGATTTGGCAGCAATCACGGCACTCAAGAATTCGTTCTGGCCGGCAAACGGAGAGAGAATCTTGCCTGGAACAAACCCAAAGACAGAGGCCACCAGGTGATACATGGCATCGTCGGGTAGTTCGGTTCGATCTCTAATCACTAACTGCGATCGCACTTCTTGGACAAAAGGACAAAGGGCGCTGCTGATATTGAAACTTACGCCCTGATCGACTTGGACGTACACGAGGTCGTGAAACAGCGCAGCCAGTACCTCGATCGGATCGACTGACCCTCCGACCTCAAAAATGTGTTCCGACGTGTGAAAGTAGCGCCAAGGCCCCCTCATCGTTTGAATGATGAGCTCTGCTATCTGCTCCAGCTTCGGAATGTCTACTCGACCTCCCAATTGCTCGATCGACGCTACCAAAGCATCCAGACACCGTTTTTGTTCTCCGAAAAGCTCCATTTACGCACCTCCACTACATTCCCTGATTGTCTTGGGCTTGATTGAATGGTATCAAAACGCGCTGCGATCGTGCCATCGCTCGTGAGTGAAAACTTGTTTTTGTCAGAAGTCCGATCGGGGGGTAAAAGCCAGAGGGGAATACAGGGAGAGAGGGAGAGAGCGCCAGAAGAGAATTAAAAATTAAAAATTTGCCGCGATTCTGGGAACTAAAAGGTTCTGTATCATCAATAACATTAGATTTGAGCGGATACCATTTTAGATTTTAGATTGTGGATTGAAAAATTGCAGGATTGAAAAATTGCAGGATTGAAAAATTGCAGGATTGGGAATGACTTATGACTATCGGGGTTTGGATCGCCGACAAAGCAAAAGCAGTTGCATTTTTTTTAACAATAGTGAGTTTACAACCGCCCGATCGCTAAATCTCAAAAAAACGCGGTTTTTCTCAATCTGGGTCGATCGACTTCTAGGGAAGCAGAAACCTGGTTGTAGCCCGCACGCGCCAGCGATCGAGCGATGTTCAGCTTTTAGACAGAGGTAAACACCCGTGCGATCGCTGCAAGATTAACTAGGAACTGAGCAATTTGGGAGACTAGGTGGCGTGAAATTCGTGTCCGACCCGCGAATAACAGTCAAAATCCGCAAAATGAACGAGCGGGTGCGGTGGCAAGAAAAGTCGATCGCCGATCGGGGAATTGACCAAACTAAGATGGTTTTGGACGATCGAACCGATGACTGTCCTGAATTTTCATTTTTAGTCGCAGGCGACAGCGGCACCGGCAACCACCGCGGCCACAACCCGCAGCGGCAGGTTGCCGAGTTGATGCTGCGGGAACGCCAAAGTTGCCGTTTTGCTCTGCATACGGGCGATGTAGTTTATCTGGTGGGTTCGAGTGAATATTACTTGCAAAACTTTATTCGCCCCTACCGAGAGTTTATCGTCGGCGGCGAGCAACCATCTCGGATTGCTTACGATCGCATGGTGTTCAACTTTCCGTTTTTGCCCGTACCGGGAAACCACGACTACTACGACTTGCCGATATTCTACGGAATTCTCTCTGCGACTGCTTTGCCGCTGCGGAGGCTGCTGGGTTCCAAGTTAGATCTCGATGTCGGCTGGCACGGTTCGGAGATCGGAAATGCCTACGCCAAAGCCTTTCTCGACTACCTGAGGGCTCACAAATTGCCGGGAGAGCTCGATCGCCACCTAGACGCCCACTACACCGCCAGCACCAGCACAGGCCGCTGCATCCGCTACCAACCCGGACGCTTTACCCGCTTACCCAACCGCTATTACACGTTTCGCAGCGGGGGTATCGACTTCTTCGCCCTCGACTCCAATACCTTCAACGAACCCTTACCGATCCCGAAAACCAAAGAGGGCGAGATTCGCCGCCAAAATTTGGAACTCGATCGGCAAAAGTTGGAACAAGAAAAATTGGAAATGCTCGAAATGTCCGATCGGCTAAACCCGGAAATTCCCGAAGAAGCCGAAAAGCTAGACGACTTGAGCGCCAAATTAGAGCAAGTTGACGAAATGCTGATGGATATCGACAAACAACTGTCGCCCGACAGAACAGCCTCCACGGACGTTGAACAACTCGAATGGCTCAAAAGGCGATTGATTGCATCTTGGGCAGATTCAGACGTGCGGGGGCGGGTAATGTACTTGCACCATCCCCCCTACGTAACCGAGGCGACAAAGTGGAATCAAGCTCAAACTTTGGCAGTTCGGCTGCGATTGCGCGAGGTACTCGATGCGGTGGCCGATGCAGTTGGGGAGGAGGCGCGGGGGCGTCCCCTAGTAGATTTGGTACTCACAGGCCACGCCCACTGTTTGGAATACCTGCGGACTGGGGATACCGGACACGGCGACTCTGGGATTAATTGGATTGTCTGCGGGGGAAGCGGCCACAGCCTGCGGCGTCAGCGCCCGGAAGGGCCGATATTGCAGGAAGCATCGAGCCCGGAAGCTTATCGGTTGGCGCGCGAGGCTGGTGCTGAAACAGCCAGCCGGCGGGTAGCGGAATCTTTGCTATTTGTCGGCCGCAGCGGCGAAGGTTCCCACAAACGCCGTCCTTATTCGTGTTTGCGGATTGATGTTCTTGACGGGACTCCCCCCAAGTTCAGAGTTCGACCTTTGGTTGTCGAACGATTTGAGGGGAAATGGCAGGAAATCGCGATCGAACCTTTTGTAATTTAACTTTCGCTTCTAGGTTTGTAGTGAGGACTTCAGTCCGCAAAAATTGGGAAGGACTAAAGTCCGAACGATCGAACCTATTTGGTTTTAGGTTTGTAGTGGGGACTTTAGTCCTCAGGAAAATAAGGACGAAAGTCCTCACTACAAACCAATTTAATTGTTGTATCTCAACAGGAAATAATATTACCAATTACCAATTCCCCATTCCCAATTCCCCATTCCCAATTACCCCTTACCAACTATGAAACGTTCAGCTTGCCTAATCTTTAATCCCGTCGCCGGCAACAGCGACCCCGACCAAGACTTAGCGACAATTCAAGAAATGTTAGAGCCGTTTATTGACTTAGACATTCGGCTGACAACACCAGAATTAGATGCAGATCAACTCGCCCGCGAAGCAGTTGCTAGAGGAGTTCAGGAAATTATTGCTTCCGGGGGTGACGGCACATTATCAGCAGTTGCGGGCGCCATTGTGGGGACAAATATCCCTTTAGGAATTATTTCGCGGGGAACTGCGAATGCTTTTGCAAATGCTTTGGATCTTCCGAATACCATCGAAACCGCCTGCGAAACTATTTTGGGAGGGTTGACGCGGGTGGTGGATGCGGGGATGTGTAACGGTAAAATGCCGATGGTTTTGTTAGCTGGAGTGGGTTTTGAGGCGGAAACTGTCGAATTAGCCGATCGCGAAATGAAGAATCGCTGGGGAATGCTGGCCTACATTCTCTCGGGAATCAAACAGTTAAACAATTTAGAAAGATTTGAAGCCGAAATCGAAACCGAAGATAAAATCATCACCGTTACTGCGGTGGCCGTGACAGTGGCGAATGCAGCGCCGCCTACTTCCATTTTAGCTCAAGGCCCCGCGGGGATTATTTTCGATGACGGCTTGCTGGACGTGACGCTGGTGGCGCCTCAAAATAAAGCAGGGGCGATCGCAGCTTCTTATCACCTCTTACAAACAGCATTGAGCGGCAATCCTACCGATCGCGACGACATCGGTTATTTGCGCGCAAAAAAAGTAAAAATCAGTGCCGATCCGCCTCAAAAAGTGGTTGTAGATGGAGAAATTGTCGGCATGACTCCGCTTTCAATTGAGTGCATTCCCGGAGGTTTAACTATTTTCATACCGCGAGTTGAAGAAGATGTACCCGTGGAAAAACTGACAGGTTTAGCTGACATTGAAGTGACAATGAAACCCTTAACTTAAACATGACCTAGGCAACTCTTAAGGTACGTAGTTGCGCTTGGGCGCTCAAAGGTACGTAGTTGCGCTTGGGCGCTCAAAGGTACGTAGTTGCGCTTCAGCGCTCTCTTCTCTTAAGGTACGTAGTTGCGATGAAAGCGCTCTCTTAATTAGATATGAAAGAGCAGTATTCTGGAGGTACGTAGTTGCACTTCAGCGCTCTTTTAATTAGATATGAAAGAGCGCTGAAGCGCAACTACATACCTTAAGACCGCGTGGGCGCTCTTTTAATTAGATATGAGCGCTGAAGCGCAACTACATACCTTAAGACCGCGTGGGCGCTCTTTTAATTAGATATGAAAGAGCGCTGAAGCGCAACTACATACCTTAAGACCGCGCGGGCGGTCTTTTCTTTTTATGCGTCTAAGATTTGGCGAATCCGGCGCTCTAAAAGTTCGAGATCGAGGCCGCCTTCATCGCGACTGATGCGGCGCACGGTGACGTTAACATTGTTCAAATCTGCCAGCAAATCTTGGAGGATTTCTTGTTGCTGGCGGGCTTGAGTTATTTCGCGCGGTTCCTGCACTAAATCGCGAACAATTGTATCTTCGGCGCGCGAAGCAACGATCGGGTCTGCTTCGCCGTCTACGTGCACGAAAGTGCGCCGGCCCGGGCCCCGTTCTTCTTCAATTGGGATTACTGCTGTTACTCGATCGGATCGCACATATTTGCCAAATCCTAGGTGGACTAAGACGGAAGATTGTATTTTCATAGATAGCAAGTTTTATTTGTAAGTTATCTATATTTTAACTTTTTCACTATGAAACGACAACTAATATCAAAGCTTTTTTTACTACAATATATGTCGGTTTTTTCTCTGTTTTGAAGTTGTCAAATCGAGAAAAAAATGCTAAGTTAATTAACTGGATATAACTTGCCAACGGTTGGTCAGAAACCGGGTTTTTCACGAAGAGACGCGTTGCAGCCCACAGATTCGGTAAAAACCCGGTTTCTTTGGTTGAAGCGCGTAAATCCTGTTAACATAAAAATAGAGCAATGTGCGATCGCCCGCAGCGCATTTCAGGGACACAGCCTACCGATTCTAGATTTGAGCGTTACTCCCACGGAAAAACAGGAAAGCCTAAATGATCCCAATTAGTCTCGACTTAGTTATCAGCCTCCTGACAGCCATTCCCTTCGGCACCATCAAAGACAAGTTTCAGCGCAACGAAACAGTCATCAAATTATTAAAAAGATTTAACCTCGACCCCGATGCACCGCCAGCCGATTTTAGCGGAGTTTACGTTTATACTTTAGTAGAATACGGCGCTGGCAAACCCAAGCAGATTTTAGAACTGTTTCGCCAAAAAGAGATTGAATCAGCATTTCGTAAAGCCTTCGAGTCCGACAGCCCAGCCATTTTAATTCAAGCAGGCGATGAGTTTCTCAACGAAAGTGCTTTGGGCCAAGAACTTCGAGATTTAGGGATTGACCCCAGACGGGAGTTTATGGCATTTGCGGCCGTGTTTATGGAAGTCGCAAAGCGGACGCGATCGATCGGCGATGTGATGGTGGGAAATGCGATCGCCTCTTTGCAAAAACGCCTATCTATGGTAATGGATCGCATCGAACGCCTTCCCACTCTCGAAGGAATTCGCACCGAGTTTGCGCGGTTGGAAGCCGAAGATTATCCCGCACTTCCCGCAGCCGCATCAACGAATATTCAAAAGTCTCAAGCTTTTATTTTATCACAACAAGTGCGCGGTTGGTTTGAAACCTTAAATTATCAATTTGAAACCTATCAAATCTCGGAAGATAACTATTTTGAATGGATTATCAATGTTCCGGTGAGACGCAAAAAGTACGATCGCATTTTAGTACGCGGTATCGCCGGAGAAGCCGGACTCAGGGACATCTTAGCCTTGCGCGAGTCGGTGGAAAAGCAGCGCACCGATGAAGGCTGGCTAGTCACCGCCCGCCGCATCAGTCGCGCCGCGCGGGATGAGGTAGAAAAAGATGAAAATCGCGATCTAGCTTGCTATACCTTCGATGAATTGCTGGATCAAGATGCCGATTTTACCGCTTATCTGGATTGGCTAGAAACTGAAATTACCAGCCGAGGAATTGATACGAAATATGTGCCGCTAGCTTGTACGAAAGAAGAAATTGACCCCGATACTCACCGCAAAATAGGAGTGAGTCATTATGGCGAACGAGATGGCTGGATTGAAGGTTATATTGATTTGTGGTTGGATGACCCAGTAAAAGAACATATTTCAGTTTTAGGAGAATTTGGGACGGGGAAAACTTGGTTTGCCATGCACTATGCTTGGATGGCGCTACAACGCTACCGAGATGCTCAAAAGCGCGGCTTAGAACGTCCGCGTTTGCCGTTAGTAATTCCCCTGAGAGATTATGCTAAAGCTGTTAGTGTGGAGTCGCTATTTTCTGAGTTTTTCTTTCGGAAACACGAGATACCTTTGGCGGGTTATTCGGCTTTTGAACAACTGAATCGGATGGGTAAGTTTCTGTTGATTTTCGATGGTTTTGATGAAATGGCCGCTAAGTGCGATCGGCAAGAAACCATCAACAACTTCTGGGAACTAGCAAAAGCCGTCGTTCCGGGTGCGAAAGTTATCCTGACTTGCCGCACCGAACACTTTCCTGAAGGCAAGGAAGGACGGGCATTGTTTAATGCAGAACTGCAAGCTTCAACAACCATTTTAACAGGCGAAACTCCCCAATTTGAAGTCTTAGAATTAGAGAAATTTAACGACGCGCAAATTCGGCAAGCGCTGTCAGTTCAAACAGAAGCAACTACTGTCGAAAAAGTGATGGGAAACCCGCACTTATTAGATTTAGCGCGCCGCCCGGTGATGACTGAGTTAATTTTGGAAGCATTGCCCGATATTGAAGCAGGAAAACCAGTCGATATGTCGCGGATATATCTGTATGCGGTGCGACGGAAGATAGAGAGAGATATCAAAGCTGAACGCACTTTTACTTCTTTAGCAGATAAGCTTTACTTTTTGTGCGAACTGTCTTGGGAAATGCTGTCTACCGACCAAATGAGTCTGAATTATCGCGGTTTTCCCGATCGCATTCGCGGCCTGTTTGGTGCCATCGTCCAGGAGGAAAAAGACTTAGACCACTGGCATTATGACATGATGGGTCAAACGATGCTAATCCGCAATGCCGACGGCGATTATACTCCGGCGCACCGTTCGCTGTTAGAGTTTTTTGTCGCTTATAAATTTGCGGCGGAATTGGGAGTTTTAGCGGCAGATTTTACCGAATTAGTTGCGCCGGAACAGTCTTGTTTAGATCCTGATGTTGAGGCTCAATTATACACTTGGTCTAATTATTGTCGGCTTCAGGCGCAGAAGAGAAATCAGAACGAATTGATCGCGCCTTTCAAGGGATTTGTTGCTGAAGATTTAGGGCAACTTCGTCAGAGTTTCGGACAAGCGCCACTGACGAAAGCAGTGATTGATTTGTTGTTACCTATGTTGGAGGTTATTTCCCCCCCCTTGTTAAGGGGGGCCGGGGGGGATCGTGACGATGCCAATCACGAGAGAACCCCCGAATTCCTATTAGAGAGAGAGGATAGTGACGATGTTAGCCAGAAGAGATCCCCCCAACCCCCCTTAAGAAGGGGGGCTTTAGAGAAGTCGCCCCTACTAGAAATTATGGAAGAAACGCGGGGAAAAACTGAAAGCGAGGTGGGTTATGTGGGAGGGAATGCGGCGACGCTGTTGGTGAAAATCGATCGCACTGCGTTAGAAACAAAAGACCTTTCTCGTGCAGTTATTTTAGGTGCTGATTTTACAAATGCTAGCTTGCGCCGCGTCAACTTTGCTGAAGCGAATTTAGCTAATTCTGCTTTTACTAAAATCTTCAGCAGTATTCGGTCAGTAATGTTTAGTCCTGATGGCAAACTGTTAGCTACAGGTGATACTGATGGCATAGTTCGCTTGTGGGAAGCTAGCAGTTGCAGAGAAATATTGACCTGTAAAGGACATAGCAACGTAGTGGAGTCAGTTGCCTTCAGTTCTGATGGTAAGATACTTGCTAGCGGAAGTTATGACAAAACAATTAAGTTATGGGATGTCAAAACTGGTGAATGTTTAAAAGTTTTGCAGGGACATACCGAATCAGTAATGTCTGTCAGATTCAATCCTGATGGAAATATACTCGCCAGTGGGAGTTTTGATGGCACGGTAAGGTTATGGGATATTCGTACTAGCGAATGCTGCAAAATTTTGCAAGACCATACTAAAGTGGGATTTTCAGTGGCTTTCCATCCTGGTGGTGAGATACTTGCTACTGGGAGTGGTGACCAAACAATAAGGGTATGGAATATCAACAGTGGTGAATGTCTAAAAATATTTGAGGGACATACTAAAAATGTGTTTTCAGTTGTTTTCAATTCTACTGGTGAAATACTTGCTAGTGGCAGTGGCGACAAAACAGTGAAGCTGTGGAATATCGGTAGCGGTGAATGTCTCAAAACTTTGGAGGGACATTTCGATCAAATACGGTCGATCGCCTTTAGCCCAAATGGCGAAATACTTGCAAGTGGAAGTTACGATCGCACTGCAAAGCTGTGGGATATCCGCACTGGTGAATGCTTGAATACTTTGCAAGGACATAGCAATCAAGTAGGGTCAGTTGCCTTCCATCCTGGGGGTGACATACTTGCTAGCAGTAGTTACGACCAAACGCTGAATCTGTGGGATATCAACAGCGGTGAATGCTTGAATACACTGCAAGGGTATAGCAATCAAGTAATGTCGATCGCCTTCAGTCCCAACGGTGAAATGCTGGCCAGCGGCGATGACGAGAAAAAAGTCAGGCTGTGGGATGTCAACACTGGTGAGTGCCTCCAAATCTTGCAGGGGCATCTCGATCGGGTACACTTAGTTGCCTTCCATCCAAACGGTGAAATACTTGCCAGCGGTAGTTATGACGAAACATTGAGGCTGTGGAATATTCGCAGTGGTGAATGCCTTCATACTTTGCCAGAATTTGGCAATGAAGTACGGTCGATCACATTCAGTCCAAATGGTGAAATACTTGCGAGTGCAGGTTATAAACAAACGGTGAGGCTGTGGGATATCGTTACTGGCGAATGCCTCAAAACCTTGCAAGGGCATAACAATTTTGTATACTCGGTTGCTTTCAGTTTTTTGGGCGAGATATTTGCCAGTGCAGGTTTTGACGGAACGGTGAGGCTGTGGGATATCCATAGTGGTGAATGCCTCCAAATTTTGCAGGCGCATACGGGTTGGGCACGCGGAATCGCCTTTAGTCAGAACGGTGAAATACTTGCCAGTGGAAGTATCGATCGAACAGTAAGATTATGGGATGTCAAGAGTGGTGAATGCCTCCAAATTTTGCAGGGGCATACTGATTGGATACGTTCAGTTGCTTTTAGTTATTCTGGTAAAATAGTTGCTAGTGGAAGTGTAGATGGAACGGTAAGAATATGGGATATCCGTACAGGTGAATGTCTAAAAATTTTGCAAGGTCATACCAGTAGAATTAACTCAGTTGCCTTCAGTTCAAATGGAAAAATTATTGCTGCTTGCTGTCGGGATGGCACAATTATAATTTGGGATGCTGGGACGGGTGAGTGCCTCAAAATACTGAAAAGTGACAGACCTTATGAAAACATGAATATTACCGGAGTTACGGGTTTAACGGAAGTTGAAAAAGCCACCCTCAAAGCTTTAGGGGCTGTGGAAAATTAATCATCGCCAAGGAGGAACTATGCAGTCAGCAATACGGATTACCACCAAAGTTCTTGCAGGAAATAAACTTGAAATTCAAGTGCCACCTGGTTCTGTGGGTGAAGAGGTTGAAGTGTTTGTGATTATACCAGAACACATCTCGATCGCCCAAGAAAATGCTTGGAAAACTTTTTTTGATAGTTTAAATATGTTCTCGGAGGACTTTATGCTAGTCAGAAATCAGTTGTCTGTGGAGACGAGAGACGGTTTAGAATGAAATTTTTACTACGCCACTGACGCGCGGGTTCAGAAACCGGGTTTTTTCGATAAAATTTCGTTGTGTCCAGCAGATTCGGCCAAAAACCCGGTTTCTTTGGTTAAAGTTATCCGATCGCAAATTCACTCAATTTTCGCATCATCGGCGGGTCAAACCCAAGTACAATATCTTCTTTGGGAACTCCCAATTCAACGAGTTCGTTAGCAATACCCACTTCAGTGCCATCCTGCTGAATCCAGATTTTATTATCCATAATATCCAGGTGCAACACCGGGCCATAAACTCGCCGCTGATTGCGCCAGCCTACATAGATTAATTGATAATGATCGCGATCGATATCAAAGATAGTTTGAGCCTGAATTCGCTCATCCCACACCAGACTAGCGTGTTGGGAGAGTAGATTTTGGATATGTTGCCGATAAAGGTCTACATTTGCCATTGTGCGTCTAAATCTCCATATCCAAAACAATCCTATTCTTCTCTTTGGATAGATCCAAAAACCTGTTCCACAGTCAAATTAAGTTCGGGAAAGCTACAGGATAAAATTCGATCGCCCTCTCGGAACTGGCTAGCCTGATATTCCCCCTCAACCAACTGATAAACCGAGATTGTAGGTTGTTTCGGATTGCCAATGAAGCGTCTGCCACCCAAAGCAGCATAATCCACAACCCAATATTCCGGGATACCCAATCTTTCATAATCAGCCACTTTAACCAAGTAATCATCTTGCCAGTTCGTGCTAACTACCTCGATCGCAAGTTTAACAGATTTACCTTGGGTAATAATCGATGATTTTTTCCAAAGTGGCTCCGAAATCAAGGCTGGCTTGTCTAATACTATGATATCTGGCTGATATCCTGTCGTCGCTCCTAGAGGCTTGACAAAATAGGTTGATGGTGTTATGTAAGACAGATTAAGGCGATCGATTTCTACGTTAATTTTGCGGATGAGAAAACTTGTAACTTCCTCATGGTCGCCGTTTGGATTCATCTCAACTATTACTCCATCTCGTAGCTCGAAACGTCCTTTGCCATCGGGATACCACTCTATAAATTCCTCGAATGTTAGTAGTTTGGCTGTGGTTTGAATCATGTTGGCACGGCCTCTTCTTTTTAACTGGAATCAGTAAATCTCCAGTTGGATAACTTATTGTACCATTCTTGATATGACTTACGCGCGAGTAGTCAGAAACCGGGTTTTTCCTTTGAATACTTCCTTGAGGCCAGCAGATTCCGCCAAAAACCCGGTTTCTAGGATACCCTACTGACTAAATTGTTGAGCGTAATAACGAGCGTATCGATCGCCCTTTTCGAGCAATTCCTCATGGGTTCCCGATTCCATCACTCTACCTTTTTCCAAGACCAAAATCCTGTCAGCCTTCCGCACAGTCGCCAAACGGTGCGCGATAATAAACACAGTCCGATCGCGCATCAATCTTTCCAAGGCCTCCTGCACCAAAGCTTCCGACTCCGAATCTAGCGCCGATGTCGCTTCATCGAGGATCAGAATTCGCGGATTTAGCAAGACTGCACGGGCGATCGCAATTCTTTGTTTTTGTCCGCCCGATAAATTTACACCCCTTTCTCCTACCCAAGTTTGATAGCCGTCGGGAAACTCAGTAATGAATTGATGGGCGTTAGCAATTTCCGCAGCTTTCTGTACATCTTTCAGTTCGTAATAAGATTGACCGAAAGCAATATTTTGAGCAATTGTACCCGAAAATAAAATAGTTTCTTGCGGTACAATTCCGATTTGTCGGCGCAGCGTATTTAATGTCACATCTTGAACATCAATCCCATCAATTAAAATTTGTCCGGCTTGCGGATCGTAAAATCTGGGTAACAAGTTTACTAACGTAGTTTTCCCCGCACCGGATGCGCCGACAAGCGCAATCGCTTCTCCGGGAAGTGCGAGTAAACTCATACTTTGTAAAATCGGAACCCCCCCTAGCCCCCCCTTATCAAGGGGGGGTTGAGGGGGGTAGGCAAAATTAATGTTGCGGTATTCGACTTTTCCGGTAACGTGGGGAAGTTCGATCGCACCAGGCTTTTCGACGACTGTTGATTGAATGGCTAAAAGTTCAAAAATGCGATCGCTAGAAGCCTCTCCCTGCTTAAAATCGCCGTAATTTGCAGTGGTAATTGCGATCGGATCGATTAACAGCGCTACTCCGGCGATATAACTGATAAATTGCGTACCAGTGAGATTTCCTTGAGCAATTTGCCAACCACCGAGGAAAAACAGCAAAATCACGCTCATCGCTTCCAGAAAGCCAACTACGACGAACTGGAGTGCTTTTATGCGTTCTGACAAATACTTAGCGCGGCGGTTTTGTTCGGCTTCTTCTGCAAAGCGGGCAATTTCGTAGTCTTCCGCCACAAATGCTTTGATTAAACGAATGCCGCTGAATACTTCTGTTAGCAAAGCGGATAAATCAGAAATCCGATTTTGACTTTCTCGCGAGTAACTGAGCAGTTTCTCGCCAAACCAGCCAATTAATATAGCCATTAACGGTGCAATGATTAATGCACCCAAAGTTAATTGCCAGTTAAGATAAATCATATATCCCATGACTGCAATTAGCTGCAAAACACAAGGGATAAATTGATGAAAAAATTTATTTACGACTTCGCCAATGCGGTCAATATCTTCTGTGAGGCGGTAGGATAAATCTCCGGTTTTGGCAGTTTCAAAGTAGCCGAGATTGAGGTTTTGGAGGTGTGCATAAACTTTTTTGCGGATTTCTAAAGCAATAGTCAAAGCTGCTTTTGCCATCAGCGTATCTTGACCGTACTGGGCGATACCACGAATTAGAAATATGATGGCGCTGAGTGCAGCAATTTGAGCAAACCCTTTTAAATCTCCTTTACCTATAAACTTGGCGGTTTCACCAACCAGCCACGCGATTATTGGCCAAAATATGGTAAAGACTACGGTACAAGCTAATGCTTTACCGATGGTTTGTTTTTGGGGACGGAGGTAGGGTAAGATTTGCCAGTATGTCGATCGAGCTTTCAAGATATTTTGCCCTCGCAAGTTCTGTTTTTAGAGATATCTGAGCCAGAATATGATATCAGCGATCGGGCAAATCTTCGCAATCATTCTTGACCCTCAGCATGAGTAGCCCGTACTTTAGCCCCCGCCACAACTGCACCCCGAAAGGCGGCCGATTCTCCGGGTGCAAGACTAACGGGTTGAGTATCGATAAATCCGTTGTCTATTAAATTGCCTGACTCGTCCAAAACTTCATAGTTGACTTTGACATTTTTGATAATTTTGCAGCCTTGATTCAACACTTTTCCGCTGAAAAAGCTGCCGTCATAATTTGCCGTCGCAATTGACACTTTCGCCGCAATGTTAGCACCGGTAATGCAAGTTGGGGAACTTCCCGATGGCTGTTTTTCGCACAACTTGCCTAAGTCTACTATTTTGCCTTCGGTGGTTTTTAGGTAGCAAAATGGTTCATTAATTAGTGAGTTTTGAGCAAGGGTATTTGTAGAGTCTGCAATCAAAGGGCGAGCCGATATCGGCGAGATTAGCAAACTTGATAAAGCTACGGTTAAATGTAATATTTTCATATTTGTTTGGGATTTAATGAAATTAATTGTACCAGATAATTTCGCTAAAATTTACATTGTGCTATGATAAGACATCAAACTTTTGAAAATAAAGTCATGGTCGTTACTCAAGATAACCCCAAACAAAAAGCGATCGCCCTGACCGTAACTTGGGAGAAGTTGCCAGACGATTTCCAATTAGAAGAAAAACCAGTGGAGAATACAGGTCAACCGCTAATTGCTGGAGCACTGCGAGAAATCTTAGAACTGAGAGGATTAATCGGCCCACTAATGCTGATTGCCAGCAATTTTGGGATTTGCGCTACTGTCAACGGCGAGTTAGTTATCAAAGCACCAGATTGGGTTTACGTACCTTCGGTATTGCCCGCAGAGTCGAGAATTGACCGCAAAAGTTACACCCCAAACTTGGAAGGAGAAATCCCGACCATTGTGATGGAATTTTTGTCGGAAACAGACGGCGGGGAATATTCTACTAAACGTACTTTTCCTCCGGGAAAGTGGTTTTTTTACGAACAAATTCTGCAAGTCCCAACTTACATCATTTTTGACCCAGAAACTGGATTGCTGGAAGTATATCGCTTGCAAAATGGCAACTATGTACTAGAATTTCCCGATGAGGAAGGTCGTCACTGGATGGCAGATTTTGGTTTGTATTTAGGAACGTGGAGAGGGGAGAAAGAACAGCGTACAGGCTATTGGTTGCGCTGGTGGGATGAATCAGGAAATCTGCTGTTGTGGGGCGTAGAACAGTTAGCAGTAGAACGCCAGCGAGCCGATCGCGAACGGGAACGAGCCGATCGACTGGCTGAGTATTTGCGCGATCGGGGAATCAACCCGGACGAGATTATTTGATGAATTCTACGCGATATTTGTAGGGACACGGCAATGCCGTGTCCGCAATTACTCCTATTATTTAATACTCGGATTCCTATTCCCAAGATTCCGGGCTCCCGGAACTTTTCGGCTGGGACGACGATTGTTCAAACTGCTAGCAGTTCGAGCATTCACAGCATCAACAGGAGCTCTTAAACCCAAGTCTTGCAAAATTTCTACAGCCGCCCTTTGTCCAGTTTCGCAACCGCCTTCCATGTAACCTTGATTTTCTAGCGAAGTGTGTTCTCCGGCAAAATATAAATTGCCAAATCGTTCGCCTTCGACGCGGTGCATTTGCGTCCACTGTCCGACTAAATAGCAGGAATAAGAACCTTTAGAAAAGCGTTCTCCCGGCCAATAAACTCGCACTGCTTTTCCCGATCGCAAATTTCTCACTCCGGGAAAAACTCTTTCAAATTGTCCCAAGAATTTTTGTGCTTGGTCTTCAGGAGTTCCGCTACCGATCGACAAACCTTGCTTTCCTCCTGTAAAATTAGTGATCAAACCGTTAGCAGTGGGAGCAAAAGCCGTAGCTTCCCAGGTATTCTGGAATCCTAAATCGGTATAAACAGAAGCAGTCGATCGATAAGTTTCTCGCCAAATGCGACTGCGGTAGCCAGTAATCAGCTTAGAATTAGTACCGTAACCCAATTGCTCGATCGCCCTACGCTTCGGTTGCGGCAAAGGCACGTTAATTTTAACGTCTCGGAGAGTGCTAAACGGCAAAGTTAGCAAAACCCGTTCATAAATACGCTCAAAGGCGCTTTCACCCGATCGCAAATTCACCCGATAGCGGCCATCCGGCAAAAAAGTAATCGCTTCCAAAATTGTCCCCGTCTCGATCGAACCAGACAATCGATCGGCTAAACGGTTGACAATTTGACTGTTACCGCCGTCTATTTGATAACGCTGATCGCTGTCGCCGTACAATTCAAAACTGCCAGATTCAGAACCGATTAAAAACAGCAGATTTAACGCCGACTGTTCCTCGGGATCTCGACCGTATTCTATCGTGTAAGCAATGCGGAGCAACTGCCGGACAATTGTGCTAGTATCAGCTTGGTTTACATATTCAGCGATCGAAAGATTGTCCAATCTTTCCGCTGGTTCTGTAAAATCTTGATAGCTAATGTTATCTCCGATCGCACCCAAATCTGCACTAATTTTACTAGCAAGGGGCCCAAAATCAGAGATTAATTGCGCTAGAGAAAATCGTCGCCCTTCCAAGAAAAAAGTATCCTTTACCAATCCCCGCTGTACGTTAACTAAGTCGATCGCCCGCAAACCCAATTCCGTCGCCAGCGAGATCAAAGTAGTGTGGCCGCTATCAATAAATTCTCCTCCCAGCTCGGCCGAAATCGCTGTTCCAGCCACCCTAGGAGCCGTGCGAATCCGTCCCCCCACGCGGTTGCTTGCTTCGATAATATCGGCACGCACGCCCCCCTGACGCAAGCGATAGCCCGCCGTCAAACCAGCAATCCCCGCACCCACAACCAAAATGGGCGATCGACCGCGCGCTTGAGCAAAAGCCCCCTCTCCCTCCCGGGTAAAAGTCGCAGCAGCAACGGCTCCCGCCGCCGCTAAACCCCCATGCAGCAAGTGCCGCCGAGATATGGGAAAATTGGGAGTGCGATCGTCCAGCATCCCCAGTAATTCATCAGCCGGAATGCCTGTTTCCCTTGACTTTTGGGCAATACTCGCAGCGCGGCGCAGCATTGCCATCAGTGCAGATTTAGCCATAATTGAGACGCCCTCACAAAAAAAATGATGTAAACTGAATTCTCGATCGAATTTGATTATGCACTTTCCAGATTAAAGTACAGAGAGATTTTTTAATAATGCTAACCCTCAGAACACTGTTCGACAGCAAATTTTATCTCGAAAACAACCCAGATGTCGCCGTAGCAGTCGCCAGAGGCACAGTATCGACCCCCTTCGATCACTACCAAAAAATTGGCCAATTTGAAAATCGTGACCCTAATGCCCTGTTCGACGCCAGCTATTATTTAGACACCAATTCAGATGTCGCAGTGTCAGCCGAAAAAAACAAATTTTCCGGCGCCCAGCACTTTATTAAATTCGGTCAATTTGAACGGCGGAACCCCAACCCTTTCTTCGATGTGGGTTTTTATCTGACAAGCAACCCGGATGTGCAAACAGCAGTCCAAACCAATCAATTTAGCGCCTTTGAACACTACTTGAAAGTCGGTCAATTTGAAAACCGCAAAGCCAGCATTTTTTTCGATCCCAGCTTTTATCTAGAAAGATATCCGGTAATAGGATCAGCAGTCAGCAGTGGCGCAGTTAAAAGTGCGATCGACCATTACATTCAATTCGGTCAACAAGAAGGATTGTTGAGCGCTCTCCCCGTTCCCGCCGACGATTTGAGCACAGCCCAAAACCTAGGTGTTCTCACAGACAGTCTAACTGACAACGATTTTTTGAGTGCTACCAAACCAGCCGATATTTACAGTTTCATCCTCAATACTCCCAGTCTTTTCAGTGCAACTGTTGATGGTTTGAGTGCAGATGTGGATGTAGAATTAATTCAGGATCTCAATGGTAACGGCGTAGTTGGATTAGACGATATTATTGCTTCATCTAACAATTTAGGTACGGCTTCAGAAAGAGTTGTAAGCAATGGGGCTTTGCCTGCGGGGACTTATTTTGTCCGCGTTTCTCAATTTCAAGGCGATACAGATTACAACTTGAGATTGCTATCTGCTCCCTCAGTAATACCGCCCCAAACTTAAAATCAAATTAACGTATTAGGTACGTAGTTGCGCTTTAGCGCTCTTTATAATATTAGGAAAGAGCGCCAAGATCGCAACTACGTACCTTTTGAGAT
>NZ_JAEQDE010000201.1:0-3727 GCF_020737865.1 Microcoleus sp. PH2017_35_SFW_U_B | reverse complement strand
AGCAGCCCCAACGGAACATATATTAGTAGCAATCGACCACACTGCATGGGAGAGAGCAGATGCCAAAACGTTACAAGATAGAACCCATGAATATCAAAGGGGTGTAATTGTGGGTCAGGGATACAGTACGATTGCGTGGATACCTGAAGCAATCGGAAGTTGGGCATTACCCCTACTCCATGAAAGAATTAGTAGTGGGTCTTCACCCATACTTCAAGCAGCTTCCCAACTCAAACTTGTCTGTGAACATAGCGTCAATCCAGTTTTAGCAGTTTTAGATCGAGAATATGGGAATGCAAGCTGGGTACTGGCGCTAACAGAAGCGGACATCCCTGCTGATTGTTTAATGAGAGTCCGAAAAAATGCCTGCTTATGGTCAGCACCACCAGCCTATAGTGGTCGCGGTAGACCACCCAAACACGGGCAAAAAATGAGACTGGGCGACCCAACTACATGGCTCGAAGCTGATACAGAGATTGAAATTGACGAACATCCAGATTTGGGAAAAGTCCGAGTCAAACAATGGCTTGACTTGCATTTTTATCGCGCCCCTGGACAAAAAGTCAATTTAATCCTGGTGGAAAGAATGAAGCCCATGTCAAACGGTCAGCCGTTTCCACCCTTGTGGCTGGTTTGGGTGGGAGAACGGACTCTACCTTTGGAAACAGTCTGGTTCAAATATTTACGACGTTTTGGAGTGGATCATTGGTATCGGTTTGCCAAGCAACGATTGCATTGGACATTGCCTAATCTGAGAACTCCCGAACAATCCGAGCGTTGGAGTGATTTAATGCCATTGATGAGTTGGCAACTCTGGCTAGCTAGGGATTTAGTCGTTGAGAATGTCTTACTGCAGGCAATCTGCTACCATTAATTTTACCCCTGGACGTGTTGCTCAATCAATGTTTTCGCTTTTAGTTGACATTGGTACTCCTACAAAAATCCCTAAACATAGGGGAAAATCCCCCGGCTGGGAAAAAGGAAATTAGCTATTTAATCTGATCCCTCTTGAGTTTTTAAGCAACAGCTTGCCTGAGATTCAAAGGTGGCTACTTTTAGCTGTACTCATTTTTTAGTCTAAACGGCTCTTCTGGAGTCAAGGTGATAAGCAAACCTAATCAGAAAAGCAAGCTAATAGCCTTGCTCGAAAGTTATCAAAGTTCATAAAGCCATAGGCTTGTCGCTTAATCAACTTAATTCGATTGTTAATTCCCTCCATCACGCCACTCGTGGTTCGGTTCAAAAAATAGTTGCAGATTCCATCCAGATGATTACGAATCGTTGTGAGAACATCACAGTAAACCGAACGAGCTTTTTTTAGCCATGCAAGGAGTTGCTCTTTCCCAGCTTCGACAGTCTCAGAACGTTCAAAAATATCTCTGAACTCTTCTTTGAGTTCATAAGCCAGTTTCAACCGTTTTGAATGCTTTAAGATGTCTGCCAGTTTGACCTTCTGCTCCTCGGTCAAATCTACCCCGTTCTTGAGGAGAATGAATTTACTCCCTTTGAGGGTCATTTGAGTTTGCTTGCGTACTTTATTTAACTCTTCATTGACTGGTTTCATCACGTGAAATCGATCAAATACAATCCGCGCCTTGGGAAACACTTCTTGAACCACTTTGGGAAAGCCTCCCCACATATCAACACTCACTTCTTCGACTTGTTCACGCAGCTCAATCGGTTGCTGCTGAAGCACTTTGATGATGTCATCCTGTTTGTGACTATCAATCACCTCAACCAATTTTCCACGGTCAATATCGGCAACAACTGTGGCAAAATCTTGATGCCCTTTGCGTTTACTAATTTCATCAATACTCAGACGAGTAACCGTTCCCCAGTCTGCTTTTTTGATTGATCAAACCTATGATTGAAAATCCCCTGTACTTGATCCCAACTTAAATTTTCCTCTCGGCTAACTTGTTCGATGGTGGTTGCTTGAACTCGCTGATAGATATGATTCTCATAGCGTTGGGTATATCGCCGTTCCCAATCGACAAAGTTCAAACTTTCCGTAAAGTATTTCTGACAAGTCCTACAGTAAAATTGGCGACGCGGAACTTTCAGATAAACTGGTTGACCGAAAATCGATAGATCCCGTATCAATACAGGTCGGTTTTGATTTAATTGAGCGCTCGGACGCTGGCAGTATCGACAATTACTTTCTTCCTGAAGGAAGCGGAGTTTCAAGATAACCTCAGGTGCGAATTGGATGCAACTTTCAACAGTAACATCGGGTAGATTAAGCAGTCTGTCAAGATGAAGATCCATACGGTAGAAATCAATTAGTAGTATCTCATTATACACTTTTCACCAAAAAGCCAGAAGAGCCGTCTAAACTACAGTCATTAAGACGATCGGTTTAACCGGCTTGCTGTTGCTCATCGATGAATTAGCAGCATTACTTAAAAGAGAAATAGGGGAGAAGTGATTAACATTGCTATCATTCTGAGATGCGATCGCACTAGCAGCTACAGAGGTTAAAACGCAAGCTCCAATGCCGAGCCAAATCTTAGTTTTATTTTGCATATTTCAAAAAGCGTTATTCTGGGTGATTACTGCTACTATCCCAGAAAAAAGTAAAGAACTCGGAAAGAACCAAAAACCTCTAAAAATTGTTTGCACAGACATTACCTTATTGCTGCTACAATGCGAGTCCATTAGCAACCTGTAGGAGTGTCCAAAATGATTATCTGTATGGCAAATCTTCTGACTTCAGAGGAATTAGGATTAATTGTCGATCGCCTAAAAAATGCTGAATTTGTCGATGGGAAGTTAACAGCAGGTTGGTACGCCCAACAAGTAAAAAATAATTCTCAACTAAAAAATGATGTGGCTCCAACTCAGGAACTCAGAAATTTAGTCAATCAAGCACTAAAACGCAATTCTTTATTCCAAATAGTGGCGCGCCCTAAAGCAATTCGTCCCATTATGTTTAGTCGCTATCAGGGAGGAATGTACTACGGGACACATATTGATAATGCGATTATGGGAGATGAAGAACTAATGCGATCGGATTTGTCTCTCACTCTATTTCTCAGCGATCCTGCAACTTATACGGGCGGGGAATTAGTGATTGAAAGTACCCAAGGCGAACAAGCTTTTAAACTTGATGCTGGTTCAATGGTTGTTTATCCTACTACAACTTTACATCGTGTGGAACCTATCACTGAAGGTGAAAGACTAGCGGCGGTGACTTGGGTGCAGAGTTTAGTTCGGGATGCTCATAATCGAGAAATTCTCTTTGATTTGGATACGGTTCGCGATACCCTTTTTCAGAAGTCTGGAAAGACAGCGGAGTTTGACTTGCTATCCAAAAGCATTGCTAATTTGCTGCGAAAATGGGCTGATGTTTAGGTTGAGCAGGACTTACGCAAGAGACTAAGGGATTGGGGCAACCACGGGAATTGCCCCTAGATTCACACCAGATATGGATGTCGTGTGTCCAGGACTATTGAGGAGGTTTTGGAAGCGGATGAAATAAATTTTAGGTCTTTCCGAGTTCTTTACTTTGTTTTGTCACAGTAATGGTAGACGAGTTAAACAACCAGGATTTGACAAATGAGCAACCAAACTAAAATTTGGACAGGCGTGGGACAGTCTTATGTGACACAAGACAATTCTATCGATGTCGATCGGGAGCATCCCACTTTTGCAATCAGTATAAATACTCAGACAATTGTCTGTCTGACTAAGTTGATGGCATAATAGAAAGCAAATAAATTACCAT
>NZ_JAEQDE010000095.1:2465-45251 GCF_020737865.1 Microcoleus sp. PH2017_35_SFW_U_B | reverse complement strand
CCCAAAATCCCTTTCTTGCCGTAAAAGAGCTGATGGATGGGTGAAAAAATCAACAATTCTACTCCTTGGGACACAGGGAGTCTGCCGGAAAAGATAAGTGATTATCTTGCTAGTTAGGATCACCTTCGGGTGAGTGAAACCTACGGAGGGAGGATAAGACCAGCTTAGAGATGGCTCGCGTCGAGGCTCTCCCGTTGAAAGAGGAAGCCCGCACTCTATTTGTTTACAAAATGAGTGTCGGGTATGTCACGCCTTTAAGGCTTTGCGGGTATGGTACCAAGCTGCCATGCCCATCACTGGAACTAAAAAGCCCAAACTCAGCAGCACGATCCGCAAGCCGAGGTCATCCGATCCCACGGCTTTGCTGACAGCATCCGTCAGCGGGCCGGTCAGTGCTAAAGGCAAGCTGAGAGCAATATTAATCGCATTGTTCTCCAAGCCAAAGACTTTTCCCCGCATAGATTCGGGAGTTTTTTCTTGAATCAAAGCTTGCATCGGGCCGTTAATTAAGGAAGCGCCAAAACCGAACAGAGCACTCAATCCGAATCCCAGCCAAAGCTGTCTGACAAAGGCAAACATTCCCAACACAAAACCCATCATTACGAAACCAATTAATGGCAAAGGTTTGTTGTGCATTCGATCGCCCCAGTGGCCCAAAAACGCCGCGCCGAAGACCATTCCGATGCCCGCAGCAGCCAGCAAAAACCCAAATTGAGTTTCTTTGAGACCTATTTTGCCCGAAAGTGCGATCGCCAGAACTTGCAGCGCCGCAAACACCGAATACAAAATCGTCAACTGCACCATCGCGTTGCTAATCAGGCGATTGTGCTTCAAATACCGCAAACCTTCTTTAAAGTCTTGCCAAGGATGAACATTTTTGCCACTGCTACCGCCGCGATTTTCTTTAATGTGCATCAAGTAGAGCAAACCTGCTGAAATCAGGTACAACCCGCCCAGAAAAAACTCTTGAGAAGCTGGCCCGTAGCTGTGTTTGAGCCAAGTAAATATCGGTTCGCCGATCGTCATTCCGACAATTATCCCGCCCATTGTGGACGAGGCGAACAGAGCATTTGCCGACATCAGTCCCTCTCGCCCCACAGCCAGCGGGATTGCCGCCGCCTCTGCGGGAGCAAAAAATTGCGTTACGGTAGACACTAAAAACGTGAGTACCAACAACACCACAAAAGTTTTGGGCAAAAACGGCAAAGATCCAATCAACACCGCTCGGATCGCGTTGCAGCCGATCAGCATTTGCTTTTTGGAAAAGCGGTCTACCACGATACCGGCCGCCGAACCAAAGACGATCGCCGGTAGCGTGTAGGCGATCATCACCGCTGACAGCATCGAATTTTCCGAATGCTGCCAAGAAACGGGCCAGGGTCGGTAATCGCCTGTTTTCAGCAGAATAATCAGCAATACGTAAAAGATTTTATCCGCCACTTGGGCCAACAACTGGCCAGTCCACAAGGTGAGGAAGGGGCGATTTCTCAGTAGGGCATCAAGCCCGCTGCGGTCAGGGGGAGGGCTAGCTGGGTGCATAGGAATAGTTTAACTGACCGCTTCTGGCAATTATAGTTTTCAGCAATACGTGCAAATCTGACTTGTGCAAAGCGGAAACCGGCGAAAAATCCTGTCTCCTGTGTTCTTTTTCTGTTTTAGCAGATCGGCGACGGACGGCTTGGGTCTTTTTCACTCTAGCGCGATCGGCTCCACACGGCCACCACCGCCGGAAAATCAGGGAATGTTGTTAAATGTTGACCTGCATTATTTCATCGGGAGTACAACATAAGGTAATATATTTGACAAAATAGTTGCTGTTGGCAGTGATCTTAAAAGATGTCACGCCGATTAAGTAATATAACGAACGTAGTAATGTTAGGAGTGAGAAACTTGAAAAAGGTTGAAGCTATTATTCGCCCGTTTAAACTTGACGAAGTGAAAATCGCACTCGTCAATGCTGGGATTGTGGGGATGACTGTTTCTGAAGTTAGAGGTTTTGGCCGTCAGAAGGGCATGACAGAACGCTATCGCGGTTCTGAGTACACTGTTGAGTTCTTGCAAAAGCTCAAGGTCGAGATTGTTGTCGAAAACGATCAGGTTGACATGGTGGTTGATAAAATTATCGCTGCTTCCCGCACGGGCGAGATTGGCGACGGCAAGATTTTCATCTCCACCGTAGAACAAATTATCCGCATTCGGACGGGAGAAAAGAACCTGGAGGCAATCTAGAATACTGGGGAATTGGGAATGGGGAATTGGGAATGGGGCATTGGGCATTGGGCATTGGGCATTGGGCATTGGGCATTGGTAATCAATCACAAATAACCAATAACTAATAACCCATAACAACTGACTTCTTCCTTCTTCCTTTTTCCCTCCGAAATTACTTGACTAATGACTTCATTTGTGGTAATAAAGCCTGGAATGCTTGACCGCGATGGGAGTGCGATCGCTTAATTTCCGGTGTCATTTCCGCAAAACTCTGTTGCTGTGCGGGTACGTAGAAAATCGGATCGTACCCGAAACCTCCCGTACCGCGAGGAGAGTGCAGGATTTCGCCGCGACAAATTCCTTCTACTTGCAGGGCAATTGTACCGTCGGGACGGGCGATCGCGATCGCACACACAAATTGTGCACCCCGGTTCTGTTCGGTTCCCAATTCTTTGAGAAGCCGAGATATCCTGTCAGCATCGGTTTTTCCGTAGCGCGCCGAGTAAATCCCAGGTTGACCGTCGAGTGCATCTACCATTAAACCAGAATCATCGGCGATCGACCATTCACCGATCGCTTTGGCAATTTCCGAAGCTTTCAAACAAGCATTAGCAATAAAAGTCTCGCCAGTTTCCTCAATTTCCAACTCTGCCGGTTTCAGTTGCAACTTCCATCCCAAATCCTGAAGATAAACCTGCATTTCCTTAACTTTGCCAGGATTGCCCGTAGCCACAACTAGCAATTTATTATTTGTCATTATTTCTGTTAAAAATTACGGATCTATCTTAACAAAAGATTGGTGAAACGGCTGCAACAAAATTCCCAAAATCTTATCAACGTCTTGAATATAATATTCGATCTGATCGATATAAACAGTAGTTTCCTCCAAAATCAAGAATTTCCAGTTAGTACCCGTTGTCACCGCGCCGTAAATGCGATCGATCTCAGTGTCTTGATTTTGATTAAAAGATTGAGCCGCCACCATTGCTGCAACACATTGACCCAACCCGCCCATAATATCTTCTTTTTTTGCCTCAAAAATTGTTACAACCGGAGCGCTGATGAATAATTGTTCTGGAGAACCGCTCATGATATAATCGCAAAACCCTTGCAAACCTCTTTCTGGATCGACTATAAAATCTTTACCTGAGAAAAGAGAAACTCGTTTGTTTAACATTCGCCTAACTTCTGCCAAAATCGGAGCAATTAAAAATTCCGATCGAGCTTTTTGAGTTGATATGAAAGTTGCGAGTGGCACATAATCGATGAGAATTGTTGTTAATATTTCTGATGGTGTAACAGGTTCTGTGTCTGCAAATAAATTGCGCGTTTCATCTAAAGTTAATCCAAAATCTTTTTTGACTCTCGCAAGGCTGAAATCGCTGTATGCCATTTGCTTTTATACCAATTATTAAAAACTCTTACAACATTCTTCCGTAGGGTGTGGATCTCTTAAAAATCTCTGCATAAAAATCAACTGTTCGAGTGGCGACGCACCTTACACAATTGTTGAATAAACAAGCACGAACAATTATTGTGTATCAAGCTTTGTCAGGTGCGCTGCTTTAAGATTGTTTGTCTAATTTAGAGATTTTTAATGGCGGCACATCCTGCAATACTTTTGATTTATGAATAAGAAAGATTTTTTTGAACCACAGAGGCCGCAGAGAACACAGAGAAAGAGAGGTTTCATATTAATTCATCCGCGTTTATCTGCGTTTATCTGCGGTGGCAAACTCTTCTCAATTCTGTGCCCAACTCTTCGCCCAATTCAAGTTTTGCATCACCTCTTTCAAGGTCGCAGCTTCCGAATACAACCGCAACACTGGTTCAGTACCGCTAAACCGAATTAACAGCCAACTTCCGTCAGCCAAACGGAATTTATATCCGTCAACTTTGTTGCAATCTACAACTGCTTTCCCCGCTATTTCTGTGAGAGGTTGATTTTGCAGCAGCGACAGCAAACGCGCTCTTTCTGCCATGCTTGCTAGATGCAAGTCAATGCGATCGTAAGCTGAAGTAAAATTAGTTTCTGTTTGCAGTCGGCGATAGATGTCGCTCAAATCTTCCCCGGATTTGACAACGGCTTCTAGCAAGTACAGCGCCGATAGCAACGCGTCTCTTTCGGGTATGTGGGTACCGTAGCCGATTCCGCCGGATTCTTCGCCGCCGACTAGGACTTGGGTGGTTAACATTCGATCGGCAATATACTTGTAACCGATCGGCGTTTCAAACAATGGTAAGCCATAAAGTTCGGCAATTTTGGGCATGATGTCGGAACCGCTGACGGTTTTGATGACTTCTCCGGTGAAGCCGCGCCGTTTGGCTAAGTGTTCGATTAATATAGGAACTAGGATTTGAGAACTCAGAAAGTTGCCATTACCGTCAACCGCAGCAATTCGATCGCTATCTCCGTCAAATACAAATCCGATCGACAAACCAGATGCTTTTCGCTGGTGAGTCCGCATGACGCGGAACAACTGCGACAGGTAGCGCGGCAAAGGTTCCGGTGCACCGCCACCAAACAGCGGATCGCGATCGCTGTTGACTTCCTGCACTGTTTCTTCTAATATTTGAGCTAATCCGCCCGCCGCTGCGCCGTGCATTACATCTACAAATACTGTAATTTTCCCGGATGCGATCGCCCCCTTAATCGCTTCAATATCCACCATTTCCCGCAAGGTTTTGCAGTAAGCCGGCCAAGGATTGAAATTTTCCAATTTTCCGGGAGTTGCTGAAAGTGCCGCCGGATTTTCGAGTTTTGCTTCTATCTGTTGCGTAACTTCGGGCGAAACTGAACCGCCAAATCCGCCCTTGACTTTTAATCCTAAATATGCGCCTGGATTGTGGCTGGCTGTCAGGACGATCGCACCTAAAGCATTTAATTGTTTGGCAGCTAAACTAAAAGCCGGAGTTGGGGCGTAGGATTCGCTGAGGAGCACGTCAAATCCGGCGTTTTGGACTGCCTTAGCTGCTGCGAGGGCAAAATCTTCAGCCAGAAATCGGCGATCGTAACCGACAATTACAGTGCCGCTACTGGCATTATTGCCGCCGGTTTGTGCGAGAACTTGTGCTGCTAGGGGAGCTACCAACGCTACGCGATCGAAGGTAAAATCGTCAGCAATGATGCCGCGCCAGCCATCTGTACCGAATTTAATAGGATTCATCGTTTAGTCACAAGCCATAAGTCACTCGTCTATTTTATGAGCTTATTTGGCGATCGTCAGTCTATTTTAGATTTTAGATTTTAGATTTTAGATTTTCTTGCAGCCTTGAATCTGGCAGCTTGAACAAGACTCTAAAATTTGGGGAGCTCCTTTTAACGAGTGTACCTGGCACGGTACCGGTTTTGGGGCTGCTTAAAAGTCATCATTAGTCAGCAGTAAGCAGTCATCAACCGACAACTGACAACCGACAACCGACAGTTGACAACTGACAACTGTCAACCGACAACTGTCAACTGTCAACCGACAACTGTCAACTGTCAACTGTCAACTGTCAACTGTCAACTGTCAACTGTCAACTGTCAACTGTCTAAAAGAATGCCGGTTGGTGGCGGATCAAATTCAGGAATTCTTCGCGAGTTTTTTGTTCCTCCTGAAACACGCCCAACATCGCACTCGTCACTGTCCAAGCACCGGGTTTTTGCACGCCCCGCATCGTCATGCACATATGGCTGGCTTCCATTACTACAGCCACTCCCTGTGGTTCCAATATTGTCTGAACTGCTTCGGCAATTTGGCGCGTCAAACGTTCTTGTACCTGCAATCGTCGGCTGTACATTTCGACAATTCTCGCTAGTTTGCTCAGTCCCACTACTTTTTGGTTGGGAATGTAAGCGACGTGAACTCGACCCATAAATGGCAGCATATGGTGTTCGCACATACTGAAGGCGCTGATATCTCGCACCAGTACCATTTCGTTGTGACCTTCGTCAAAGATAGCGCCGTTGAGGAGTTCTTCGAGGGATTGACTGTAACCGCTGGTGAGAAACCGCATTGCTTCTGCTACCCGCTTCGGGGTTTTGAGCAATCCTTCGCGTTCGGGATCTTCTCCTATTCCCAGCAGCATCGTCCGAACGGCTTCCATCATTTCTTCCTGACCTATTTCTGAGGTTACCGGAACGTTGGATTCTTGACCGTGGGAGGAATTGCGATCGGGTCGAGTGGCGATGCGGGGCAAGTTGTTATCGGCGGTTGCGGGCTGTTTCATGGTGTCAGTTGAGATTGAGTTTGAGCCGTTCGTACCGTTATTCGATGCAATTGTCATAAAAAGTTGGTGTGAGGATGAATCTATTTTCGATTTTCGATTTTCGATTCGGCATATACCTATCGATTTTCGATTTTCGATTGAGGGATAGAACGAGAGATTTAAAGATTGTTGAATTCGATAAAAATCCAGCTTTCTACAATCTCAAGTTCACAAAACTCCGGCGTTGGACATGAGCGTGATTTCTTCAATGACTGCACTTGTCGGTAACTGAACTGCGTGCAGGATTGATTGGGCGACGATTTCTGGAGTTAACATCGCGCTGCGATCGAAATCGGCTTGGACGCTCTCTGTGTCCCACATGGGAGTGTTGACAGAACCCGGACAGATGGCTGTGACGCGAATTCCGCCAGCCCGTTCTTCTGCGGCTAATGTCTTGGATAAAGCCATGAGACCGAATTTGCTGACGCAGTAGGCTCCCCAGTTGGGGAAGGTTTGGGTGCCTGCGATCGAGGAAACGTTGATGATGATTCCCGATCGCCGATCGCGCATTCCCGGCAAAATTCCTAAAATACACTGCCAAACGCTAGTAAGATTCAGGTCTAGAACGTTCTGCCAGTCGGCTAGGGGCGTTTCGGTCAATGAGCCGGTGTAGCCCATGCCAGCGCTGTTGACCAGGATATCTACGGGGCCGAATTGAGCTGCGATCTCGCTGATGCCGCTTTGCACTTGCTCAATTTTTGCCAAGTCTAAGGGATAAGCTTCTGCTTTCACTCCGAATTCTCGGGCTGCTGTGGCAACGGCTTCTAGGTTTTCTGACTCTCGGCTAACTAAGGCCAGATTTATGCCAACGGCAGCGAACCCTAGAGCAGTTGCTTTGCCAATACCGCTGCTGGCTCCGGTAATCAGAGCCTGCTTTGTTGTTCGATCGTTCATTAAATTTCCTGATACTTTCGCTCGGCAACTCTCTCAAGCGTTACAGCCTTCTTCGGCAAATTAGAAAGCTGTTTGCCACGGGTGAACACAGTTAATTATGAAATTAACATTAAGAACTGTTAAGCCGATGTCATCTGAAAAATTATAACACTGCTGACAGATTCGCAGAATGGTGAGTTGTGAGTTATGAGTTTGAAGTTAAGAGATTTTTAACTCATAACTAATAACTATGAATTCGTCGGCTCAAGCAACCTTTTCAGTGAACACACCGATGTCGCGGAATTTTTGATACCGGAGATCGCGTCGCTGCTGGCCGGTGAGCTGTGTCAGTTCTGCTAAGTTTTCCAACAAAGCTCCTTTGAGCATAGCCGCAGCTTTCAGGGGATTGGAGTGCGCGCCACCAACGGGTTCGGGTACTATCTGATCCAGAACGCCGAGGTTTTTCAAATCCCAGGAAGTAATTTTGAGGGCTTCGGCGGCTAAGTTGGCTTTACCGGAGTCTTTCCAGAGGATGGCCGCACAAGCTTCGGGGGTGGCTACGGTATACACGGAATGTTCTAACATTAACAGCCGCTCGCCGACGCCGATGCCCAATGCGCCCCCGGAACCGCCTTCGCCGATGACAGTGCAAATAATCGGAACGTCGAGGCGAAACATTTCTCGGAGGTTGCAGGCGATCGCCTCTCCCTGTCCGAGCTGTTCGGCTTCTAAGCCAGCCCAAGCCCCCGGAGTATCGATAAAGGTGAAAATTGGCATACCGAAGCGATCGGCGTGTTCCATCAACCGCAGGGCTTTGCGGTAGCCGCCGGGAGCTGCCATCCCGAAGTTGCGGGCGATATTGTCTTTGGTGTCGCGTCCTTTTTGATGGCCGATGATGACTGTAGGGCGCCCGTCTATGCGGGCAATTCCGCCGACGAGGGCGGGGTCGTCTCCCCCGCGCCGATCGCCGTGGAGCTCGATCCACTCGTCGCTAATTGCCTGAATGTAGTCGAGGGTGCTGGGGCGGCGCGGGTGACGGGCGAGTTGCAGCCGCTGCATAGGGGACAAGCTGCTGAAAATTTCTTGTCGCAGTTGGGCGGAACGAGCTTCGAGTTTGCGAATTTCGTCGGTGACATCGACGCTGTTTTCTGCGGCGAGTTCGCGAATCTGGTGAATTCGGGTTTCGAGTTCGGCCAGAGGCTTTTCAAAATCTAGGAGTAATGGTTTGCGGTCGGGGTTTGCCACGCTGATAATTTCTATAGGGTTTTTAAGGTGAAAGTCGATCGACTGTTTCCCGATCCTACCTTGTCAGTTGACACTGAAAAAGAGGGTTCTTGGGAAGTTTTGAATTTTGAATTATGTTTTTCTTCGTAGCCAGAGTTGAAAACCTGAGGCTTGAGCCTCGTTTTTTGTTACACTATTTTTGCTTAATCCCAGAGTTTTACCAGAAAGAATTGGTTTAAAGCCGAAACCCTTGTAGGGAGAAATTAAAATCAGACTATTCATTAATCCAATCCTCTTGCTTCCAGGTAGCTGTTAACTGTCAACTGTCAACTGTCAACTGTCAACTGAACCACCCCCCCTATGCCTGCCCACAGCCACAAAAGACCTAACCCTGCTGAATTGTTCCAAAGCGCAAAAAGCGATACAAGTGCGATCGAACTCAGTCCGTCGGAAGCTTTGACAGCTATTTCAGTCTTAGCTGTTGCCGCCGACGGTGAAATATCCGAAGCCGAAAGACAAACCCTTGCCGCCAATCACATTCGCTTGTTCGGCTCTTATTCTGGCGAACACTTCCAAGAACTATTTAAGAAAGTTCTGAAATTGAGCAGTCTGTACACTCCGGCCGAAGTATTTGCCGCAGCTAAAAACGCATTGAATGCTCAGCTTCGAGAAACAGCTTTTGCAATTGCCACAGATTTGGTCTTGGTAGATGGAGTTTTCACAACCGAGGAAAAAGATTTCTTAGTTGAACTTTCCCAAGCTCTCGACATCTCCGAGACAATGGGCAAAAAAATCATCGAAGTCATGACCATCAAAAACTGCGGGGACAATTTGATCTCAGCTCAATCTCTTGAATAAGTTGAGCGATAGACCACTATATCATGTCTGGTTAAATAACCGTTAGCTGTATATTTTTGACCGATCCGCACTCTTTGTCCTGACTGCCAAAAACTTTTCTTCGAGTCGTGCGATCGAACACAATCTCAACTCTTAACTCCCTCAAAAAAAAAGTTACTGGTTATTATCAGAAAAAATTTCCTCAATAACCAATAACCCTTAATCAATCACATCAAAATGACATCAAAGGTCGGAAACCGTGCTTGACGGAAATTTCTCCGATTTGCTCCATCTTTTCTACCGTAATTTGATTCCGTCCCCAAGAAAAATTGGTGTACAACTTTTCAAATTCCAGCAGCATGGATTCGGCAAAACAGGCAAATAACTGCCGGCCCGGCACATCCATATTCACAATCTTCATAATCTTCCACTCAATATCGAGGGAATGCTCCACAATCCCGCCATTGAGTACGTAAATTTCGGGATGCTGAACCTGAGTTGCCAGATTTTTCGGATAACCACCGTCAATCAACAAACAGGGTTGCTTCAATGTCTTCGGGTCAATTTCTACTCCCTTTGGCATACTGGCTACCCAGACTACAATATCCGCTTGGGGGAGAGCTTCTTCCAAATCCATGATTTTGCCTCGTCCCAATTCCGATTGCAAATCTTGCAATCGTTCTTTGTCGCGGGCAATGAGCAACAATTCTGCTACATTAGTTTTAACATTCAGCCAGCGGCAGACAGCACTGCCAATATCTCCAGTAGCACCACAAACCGCCACAGTAGCTTTTGAAAGTTCAATCCCCAATTTGGGGGCTGCTTCTTCTACTTGGCGGCAGAGGATGTAAGCCGTGTGGGTGTTACCAGTGGTGAAGCGTTCAAACTCCAACTTTAGATTGCGGATTTGCTTAATTTGCTGCAAGTTGAAGGTTTCAAAAATGATCGAAGAAAAGCCGCCTAAAGCAGTGATATTAATCCCGTTTTTTTGAGCGTGTGCCATCGCGTTAATGATTTTGCGAGTGGCTGCTTTGATCCGGCGAGTGGCTAGCATTTCTGGTAGAAAACACGACTCCACATAGCGGCCTTCTATTTTTTGCCCGGTAATGCTAGTGACAGTGATATGATCGACTATCTGGGGCGGTGCGCTGCACCAAAAATCGAGCCCTTGATCGGCATATTCTGGATAGCCCAGCTCGTTAGCTACTGATTGGGCGTGTTCTAAGCTGGTTAAGTGACCGATTAGACCAAACATTAAGTTGTCAAATGAAGGAAGAAGAAAGATGTCAGTTGACAGTTGACAGTTGACAGTTGTTAGTTGTCAGTTATCAGTTATCAGTTGTCAGAAGTCAGAAGGGAAAATTAATTTTTTTTAATTTAGTTCCCGTTCTTTATTTCCAACTTGATTGGGGTACAAGACCTTGTAATGCAGAAGGAAGAAGGGAAAATTAAAAGGTTTTAATTTTTAATTTTTATCCCATTCCTTATTTCCAAATTGATTAGGCTGCGAGGCCTTGTGCTGACATCCGCATGATGTCGCGGTTGTTAAACCCTATGTTACCCAGGGCTTCGCCGTAGGCAATCATGAAATCTTCAATTAAAGCATCTTTTTCCATTCCCAAAACGCTAGCATCGTCTGCGACAGCGTTTAGCAGCCTCCAGATGATGGGCAGGTTTTGGCGGTTGGCGGCTTCGAGTTCAGCTTTGGATTCTTCAAAGTGAGCTTGCAGCCAGACTTCCCCAAAGTTGAGGTGGCTGTATTCTTCTTTGACGACGCCTTCGGTGATTTTGCGTGCAAAGTCATCGGCGACGGGAATGTAGATGTTGTAGGCTGCGATCGCAAAACACTCGATAATGAGTGATTGAATCAGCAAGCAAGTTACAACCTTACCTTCGGCGGATGCCGTTTGGAAGTTGCTGTGCAAATCCGAAAAGAACTCCTTGGCAAATACCATGTCAGGCGTGACTTTGAGATTCTTGCCACAAGCTTGGAAGCCTTTCATGTGGCGGTTCTCCATCTTGGACAAGCCAATTAACTCACTTTTTTTGTCAGCCAACATTTCTGCCAGTTGCAGGTAATTGTCATGAGCTTCTTGTTCGCCTTCAATCACAATGGCGTTGATGCGGCTGTAAGCATCTTTGTAAGTTTCGGTTTGAAAGTCAATTGTTGGGCTGGCCTCAAGCTGGGGCATAGATATGTCGTCTCCTTATATAACCTTGTAGGATGTTTGGAAACCCCTTTGAATTTTGGGGTCACGTGCACTACACTTTACCTATTTTTGACTAAAAATTTACGGTTGTGTGGGAATCTGGAAGGCGATCGGGTTTGAGAGCCTCACAAGCTTATTATTTTAGGTTAATTCACAAGTTTATGGGTAAATCGTGGGACAGGTCTCAATCACTGGAACTGCTGAGTTTTATTTTGTTGCTGGTGGGGGCGGCGCTGGTGCTGCTGCCGCTGGCTGCTGTTTTTTGGGTTTCTTTATCACCATCTGGTGTCGGTGTCAAGGCCACAGGTCTGACTTTTGGGAACTATCAGGAGGCTTGGCGCCGGGGTAATTTTTTGTTGGCATTTCTTAATTCTACTCTAGTGGCGATCGCAGTTACTGCTTTTCAGGTAGTGACTTCTGCTTTAGCGGGTTATGCTTTGGCCAGGCTGAAGTTTCGCGGGCGACAGGCCCTAGTTTTGGTGGTTTTGGCGACGCTAGTGATTCCGTTTCAGCTTTTGGTGATTCCAATATTCATGGTTTTGAAGTGGGGTCATTTGCTGAATACTTACGGGGCGCTGATTTTGCCGACGGCGGTTAACGGTTTCGGAATTTTTCTGCTGCGCCAGTATTTTCTGACAATTCCGGTGGAGTTGGAGGAGGCGGCAATGCTGGATGGGGCTAACCGCTGGCAGGTGTTGTGGCAGGTGATGCTGCCTTTGGCGCGCCCTGCTTTGGTGACACTGTTTTTGTTTACCTTTATCGGCGAGTGGAACGATTTGTTTAAGCCGCTGGTGTTTACAACGCGACCAGAGTTGCGGACTGTGCAGTTGGTTTTAACCCAGTTTCAGGAACAGTTTACTAGCAGTTGGCAGTTGTTGATGGCGGCGGTGGTAATTGGGACTGTGCCGGTGGTGTTGCTGTTTTTGGCGGGCCAGCGGCAGTTTATTCGCGGGATTGCGGCGACGGGGATTAAGAATTGAGTTGGTGGGCCGAAGAAGACCGGGCGGTTGAAACCGCGTCTATACAAACAAAACCCACCTCCGTGGGTTGAAGAGTGAGCAATTAAAATTACGTTATTTTCTTTACACCCTCGCTCGGACTTCCTTTGTGTATGCGCGGTTTTAACCGCGGCCCGATCTATAATTATCCAATAAATGAAATCTATGCAGAATTTGCAAAAGCTGGGTTGGTTTTTATTTATTGCATCTTTTTTGCCCTGGCTGGCAATCTTGTTTATTGTACCATTCCTACCACTGAGCATCGCCGAAAAAACGCAAATAGATGTTGTTTTAGCTGTGCTAGCCGAAGTGTGTTTTTGGCTGAGCGTGGTAATTTTGGGGAAAGAAGTAGTTACTAAATATCGGCGTTATTTGAATCCCCGCTATCTTTGGAACAAAATCAGAAATTTTCACCGCAGATAAACAGGGATTGACGCAGATTTGGTTCGTAGTGAGGACTTTAGTCCGCATTTGGAGAGGACTAAAGTCCTCACTACGAACCCAGGTCAAGGTTGAGCTATTCGCTGATAATTTGCAAGCGAATAGAGCGCTCTCCGTCTCCAAAATCCACTTCAATCTTTTCTCCGGAAAGACTGTCCAAGCATCCCAAAAGTAAGCGCAAATTTGGTGTGCTTGCTCCTGTATCCACGTACAATCTATCTGCCAAACTTCCTAAACGCTTCCAAACAGTGTAGAGTTTGACTACAGTTTGTTCTAGCAAGGCGGCTTGTTTGACAACATCGGCGGTAGTTCCCAAACAGCCGACTCGCAAAGATTCTTCCAAAGCCATTTCCATGTCTAGGTGAGACTGGTTCAGAGCTTGGACTTGGGCGGCCGCATCGAGATATTTCGATAAATTCTTGGCGTCAGAAGTTAGCTGTTTGACTGTATCTACATCTGGATTTTCTGCTACTTCTTTTTGAATTTCGCTTTGGTGAGATGGGGAGAGTTTCTCCATTTCCTTGACTAAAGGAGCCAGATAGCGGGAAGGAAGAGAACCGCTAGATGCTTTTTCTTTGACTTCTTCTGGCAATAAATCGGAGTTCATTGCCATCCATTCGTCGGATAGTTGTTTGACTTCGCGGCGGGTAATACGATCGCCCTTTCCGGCAGCATCTGTTACCATTTGCTGTACTTCTGGAGATGCTTTGGCAGTTTCGACAAAGGCTCTTTTGCTGAAGTTTCTAATGGATTCTGGGTCTAAATCTCCTTGTTCGATGAGAGTATCGGCACTTTTAGCTAATTCGATTAAAGAATAGGCTTGACTTTTGCTGATTTCTCTTTCTTTTAGCCAATTCAAGAAGCCGGTACCGCGTCCGTCGCCGCCTTTTTTTTCTCTATCTCTGACTGTGCGGAGAATTTGTCCGCGCCAGATGTCGGTTTGTAAGTCGAAACGATCGCACACTTTCCAGGCATTGTCAACCTGATTGTCAAAATCGAAGTCTGGTATTTGTTCGTCTTCGGGATCTGGTAATTGGAAATTGATATCTGTCAAGCCTCTGAGGGCTTCGGCGAGTTCTGTGGGAGATTGGGGGACTTCAGCCATTAGGAGAAATTTGTGTAGAGCGACAGCCGGTTTAATTGGGAATTTGCACGAATTGAGATTGAAGACGCTATCTGTAGTAGTAAGGTGGCAAGGCTGACACTACTGATAGAGTTTTTGTGCAAGTTATCTCATTATTGCATGGCGGGGGGCGATCGGCGAAAAGATACTCAAAAAGACTCCGGGTACGGCCCTGATGGGACTTGATGCGAGTGCTGGCTGTGGGGGGATTGAGTTAAAGTGAATTAGGAAACTAAAGGAACTAATAAAATGCTGGAAACTACCAAACGTTAGGAGCGCTTTATCCCTTTGTTAAGCTAGAATTGAGAAAATAAGGTAAAGAAAAAGTGCCATGTCAGAACAAGACATCGCTAAGATAATTACGATCGAACCGGGAAAGCGTGGTGGTAAGCCCTGTATTCGGGGCATGAGAATTACGGTTTATGACGTGTTGGAATATCTTGCATCTGGGATGAGTTATGAAGAAATCCTAGATGATTTTCCCTATCTCACGCAACAGGATATTTTGGCTTGTTTGAGTTTTGCTTAAGAGGTAACTATGTCAACAACTGCGATCGACATTGGCACGCTGGTTGTCAGTACGCCTGAAACCTGTGGAGGGCGGCCCCGAATTGCGGGAACCAGAATTTCTATTGCTCAAATTGCCGTTTGGAATAAAGAAGGACTGAGTGTAGAAGAAATACTCGAAGAGATTCCCTATTTAGATTTAGCACAGGTTTATGCGGCCCTATCTTACTATCATGCTAACCGTAATGAAATTGAGGCAGATTTAGCTGCGGAATTAGCTGAATATCAGCTTTTGGAAGCTGAAAACAGGGCGGGGAATCTTTAATGAGCCAGATTCGTTTGTATTTGGATGAGGATACGCTTAGAAAAGCATTCGTGCAAGCCCTGCGAGAGAATGGGGTTGATGTACTGACTGTCTCAGATGCCAATAATTTAGGGCATATAGATGAAGAACAACTGATATGGGCAACAGAGCAAGGTCGAGTCATTTATACTTTTAATAGTCGAGATTTCTGTCGGTTGCACGGGAACTTGCTCGCAGTAGGCGGGAGTCATTCAGGAATTATTGTTGCACCGCGACAAAGTTACTCTGTAGGCGAACAGTTGCGCGGTTTGTTGAATTTGATTGGTAGCAAGTCTGCTGAGGAAATGATGAATCAACTGGAATTTTTAGGAACTTACATTAGTTATGAATAGAAGTATCTAAGTCAGTGGTTGTAACTATCCCTGCCTTGTGCTAGATTTTTATCCAATTCCGTAAAATTTTTGTCAGGGCGATCGCCACAGCATCGCAATGAAAAAATAACTACTATCTCCCTGCGTGAAATCATGCCCCAAGACTTCTCCGGTAAAAATCTCCGAGGCCGCAACTTCAAAGGTCAAAACCTCACAGGTGCAAAATTCATCGGTGCAGACATCCGAGGTGCAAACTTCACCAATGCCATCCTCAGAGAAGCTGACTTCACTGGTGCCAAAGCTGGACTGCAACAGCGATGGCAAATTCCACTGCTAATAATCGCATTACTTATCGCAGCAGCAGCGGGATGTGTCGGGGCAATAGGCGGTGCTTTTGTAGGAGCTTTTTTGTCCGAAAACTATCAAAAATTTCTGAGTTACCCAGGGATAATCTTTTCAATAGCTACTGTTATTTTCTTGATGATGATTATCCCCCACGGATTCAAGTCTGCTTTTGAATTTTTCCTAGTTATAGCTTTTGTTTTTGTTGTAATTTTAACGTTTTCCTTTGGCTTATCATTAGAAGTAGCTGGACCTGTAAGTCTGGGTTTATTATTAACTTTGGTTTTTGCTGTAGAGTTTTCTTTGGCTTTGGCTTTAACTTTTGCTGGAGTTGTATCTGATACTTTTGCTTTAGGTGTGATCGCGACTTTATTTGGAAGTTTGATCGCAGTAATACTTGTAGCTTTTGTTAAGGCGTTTGCAACAGCAAGAGCTATTAGTCTCGTTGGGGCTGTGGTTGGCATTTACGCTGTTACTTTTATATCAGCTTATATTAGCAAGCGAGCTTTAGCTGATGATAACAGATTTTCGTGGCTAAAAAGTATAGCAATTGAGTATGCAACTGTGAAAGGTACTACTTTTCGTAATGCCGATTTAACTGATGCCAATTTCACTGAAGCAACTCTCAAAAGTACAGATTTTAGAACAGCTAATCTCACTCGCACTTGCTTCCGAAATACAGAAAAACTCGATCGCGCGCGAGTCGGTAAATCGATATTAGCTGATACCCGCATCCGAGAATTACTCATCACTGGCAATGGCTACAAAAAATCTTATGTTGGTGCGAATCTCCAAGGCGCAAACCTGACAGGCGTTAATCTCAACGAGGCTAATCTCAAGCAGGCTAATCTCAACGAAGCAACTTTGCATCAAGCTAATTTGGAATGGGCAAACCTCACTGAAACTCAAGCCTTGGCAACAAATTTTACAGCAGCTAGTTTTACAGGTGCTTGTTTGGAAGCTTGGAACATTGACGGTAATACAAAGCTCGATCGCGTTGACTGTCGGTTTGTTTATCTTCTAGAATATCCCAAACCGGGAACTGACGATCGCGAACGTTGCCCCAGCAGTGGCGAATTTGCACCAGTAGAATTTACCAAACTGTTTGAGGAGGTTTTAAATACAGTTAATCTAATTTTTCGTAACGGAATTGACTGGAAAGCTTTTGTTGCTGCATTCAAACAATTGCAAGTGGAAAACGAAGGCACGGAACTGACTATCCAGAGTATTGAAAATAAAGGCGATGGAGTCATTGTTGTCAAAGTTAGCGTACCACCTGATGCTAATAAGGAGCATATTCATAAAAATTTCACACAAAGTTATGAACTAATGGCGGCAAGATTGGAAGATAAAGACAAGCAGATAACTTTTCTTGAAGGAGTCGTTATCCAACTCGCAGCTAAACCTGTTACCATAGAACTTAAAGCTATAGCAGAGAGTAAATCCACGGGAAATCAAAGCAGTAATCTCTATGTTGCTAGAGACGCGATCGGGTCAACGTTAAATATAGGTAATATTGAAGGTACAGTTACCAACGCAAACAACGAACAGCTAGAGTCTACAGAAGAAGTAGAAGAAATATCTCAAGCCGAACTTCAAGCAAAAGATGCTCAAATAGAGAGGTATCGTGAGGAAATAGCTTTTTTGAGAGAAATGACTATCAAGTTAGCTAAAAATCCGATCGTGATTAATTCCAGCCCAGACAATAAGCCAGAATAAATTCCTTTTTAGTTTATGTCAAATGAGGAAAAACTGGCTCGGCTGAAACAAAAGTGTGAAGCAAAAATTAGAGAATTAATGCAAAGACATAAATTAGAAATCGCTGTTAAAGACAAGGAAATTCAAGGCTGTTGCCAAGAAATCGCTATTAAAAACAGTAAAATCCAAGACTATAGCGAACAAATCTTATATTTAAGAAAACTTAATATGGCTTTAGCACAAAAAGAATTAATAATCTATAATAATAATGAAGTAAAATCTACATCAAAGAGTAAATCTATGACTGACAGTAGCAGCAAAAATATCAATGTTGGGGGAGACGTTACTGGGTCAACATTGAACATAGGCGAGATCAGCGGTATAGTTACCAACACGATCGGCCAGCTACCAGCCTCTCCTCAAAGTGACAAGCCGGGAATCAAAGAATTGTTGACTGAGTTACAAACAGCGATCGCATCTGAAACTAATTTATCTGATGACGATAAAGCTGAAGCCTTGGAACAGGTAAAAACTTTGGCAGAAGTAGGGACAAATCCCCAAGAAAGCACAATGAAAAAGGCGGGCAAAAAAGCCATGACAATGCTGAAAGGTATTCTTGCTGGTTTACCTAGTGCGGCGACGTTGCTGGAAGCTTGCAGTAAATTGTTGCCCGCGATCGCGAGTCTCTTACTTTTACCCTAAAATTATTCAGAAATTCAGACATAACTAACGCGCTGCTACGAAGAAACCGGGTTTTTGACCATATCTGGGACTGCAATGAGTATGCTCGGAAAAAACTCGGTTTCTGAACCCCGTGCGAAGTCCTAAAAAGGACACAGCAATGCTGTTTCCCTACCCCAAAACTCAACATCAACCGCCAGTCAAAGCTTTAAACACCCACCCAAAAAACATCACGCTCAAGAAAATTACACTACCAACAATCAACATCAAACCCAACAGCAAAGCCACCACAAACAACCAATCAGCTTTTTTTCCAGCCGGTTCAGGCGAACCTAAATGAGCGTCTAGCAATTCGATATTTTTGACATTAGCTTTCCAAGCAACATCTAACAAGTCTCCGGCAACTGGTACAGTGCCAGCAACTGTATCAAATACGATGTTAGCCGCCATCTTTACTAAAGTCTCTTGTGGCACTCCCATTTGAGCGGATTTGAAAACAACATAACCTGCAAAAATTGAACCAACTAAATCGCCGCCACCCGGTATCAATCCTAATATTGGATCGAGTCCGATGCGGTATTTTGTGCCGGGAATCGGAATTGCATTGTCTAGTAAATGACTGATGCGGCGGAGTCGGCGCAAGGATGCAGCCTGAGATTTGTTGGGAGTGTTTGCGGAGGAATTTTGTATAGGAGGACGAGACATTTAGATTACTCCTGACTTTATTTCTTAGTCCGCGGAGGCGGACTTCGTTTTTGTAGAAGCGATTTCAATCGCCGAATCATGAAGGTGTTAACTTTAATCATACAGAGAAACCCGGCTTCTCTTCAAAACCGGGTTTCCTACTTCTAACTGCGGGCTTTTAGTTTATACCGATTTAACGGGTCGTTGCACAGTTCTCGATCCCCCTAAATCCCCCTTAAGAAGGGGGACTTTGAGAATAATCTTGTCCCCGCCTTATTAAGGGGGGCTAGGGGGGATCGAATTCTATGCAGTCTCATAAAAAATTGGTATTAGCCTACTATTTGTTGCCTTCGGTGAAGTCGGCGTCAATCACGTCGTCGCCGCCGCCAGTGGGGCCGCCGTCTCCAGGGCCACCAGGGCCGTCAGTGGGGCCGCCTGCTTGCTGGTAAAGGTTGCTGCTGACTGCGTAGAATGCTTGCTGCAACTCTGTTGTTAAGGTTTTGATACGATCGTCATCTTCACTTTCGATCGCAGCCCGCAAGTCTTTTAGCAAGCCTTCAATCTTGGTTTTGTCATCAGCAGGAACTTTATCGCCCAATTCTGCCAACTGCTTCTCGATTTGGTAGGCTTGAGAATCGGCTTGGTTTTTGCGATCGATCCGTTCGCGACGTTCTTTGTCAGCAGCCGCATTCGATTCGGCTTCCCGAACCATGCGATCGACTTCATTGCTAGGCAAAGTAGAAGCACCGGTAATGCTGATAGATTGTTCCTTACCAGTACCTTTATCCTTAGCGGCTACATTCAAAATACCGTTAGCATCGATATCAAATGTAACTTCAATTTGAGGTACGCCACGGGGAGCTGGGGGAACTCCATCTAAACGGAAAGTTCCCAAATCTTTGTTATCGTTTGCCATTTCCCGTTCGCCTTGCAAAACGTGAATTTCCACGTTTGTTTGGCCATCTACAGCAGTCGAGAAAGTTTCCGACTTCTTGGTAGGAATTGTGGTGTTGCGGGGAATGATTTTGGTCATCACGCCACCCAAGGTTTCCACGCCGAGAGACAGCGGGGTAACGTCGAGCAACAGGATGTCTTTGACTTCGCCTGCGAGCACGCCTGCTTGAATTGCGGCACCGACTGCGACCACTTCATCCGGGTTTACCGTTTGGTTGGGGTCTTTGCCGAGGATTTTTTTGACGAGTTCTTGCACGGCTGGAATGCGTGTAGAACCGCCAACTAAGACAACTTCATTAATTGCTGATTTGTCGAGTTTGGCGTCGCGGATTGCGTTTTCTACGGGAATGCGAGAGCGATCGATCAAATCTGAACAAAGCTCTTCAAACTTAGCCCGCGTCAAAGTGGTGTCCAAGTGTTTTGGCCCGTCTTGAGTCGCGGTAATAAACGGCAAGTTGATTTCGGCTTGGGTAACGCTCGAAAGTTCAATCTTGGCTTTTTCGGCTGCTTCCGTCAGGCGTTGCAGTGCTTGTTTATCTTTGCGGAGGTCAATTCCTTCGGCTCTTTGGAATTCTCCGGCGATGAAATCAACAATTTTTTTGTCGAAGTCGTCACCACCGAGGTGAGTGTCTCCAGAAGTTGCTAGCACTTCAAATACGCCGTCGCCGACTTCGAGAATCGATACGTCGAAAGTACCGCCACCCAAGTCAAATACGAGGATGGTTTCGTTGCTCTTTTTATCTAATCCGTAGGCTAAAGCTGCTGCTGTAGGTTCGTTAATAATCCGCAGAACTTCAATACCGGCAATTTTTCCCGCGTCTTTAGTAGCTTGGCGCTGGGAATCGTTGAAGTAAGCGGGTACTGTAATTACCGCTTGGGTAACAGTTTCGCCGAGGTATTTGCTGGCATCTTCTACGAGTTTACGCAACACTTGCGCGGAAATTTCTTCGGGAGCAAATTGCTTGCCGCGGGCAGGACAGTCGAGTTTGAGGCTGTTGCCGACTTTCAGGACTTTGTAGGAAACTTCTGTGGTTTCGTGGGTTACTTCGTCAACCCGACGCCCGATAAACCGTTTTACTGAGTAAAAGGTGTTTTCGGCGTTCATCACGGCTTGACGCTTGGCGATTTGTCCGACGAGTTGATCGCCATTTTTAGCATATGCTACTACGGAAGGTGTGGTGCGACCCCCTTCGGCGTTGGCTATGACGGTGGGTTTGCCGCCTTCCATAACTGCGACGCAGGAGTTTGTCGTACCTAAGTCAATTCCAACTACTTTTCCCATAGGGGTGTTCCGGCTCCAATCTCTACAAAATTTTGGTTTTCTATCTGTGTGATAGTCTGGTTATTCAGAACTGCGATTCTACTTCGCGGTTTACGGGTAGTCAGCTCTGCTTTAATACAACAGTCTTCGATAGGGTGCTTATCTCTATACTGCGGGCGGTTAGACCTTGCGATGAAGGTGTATTTACCGAACCTGTTGGGGGACGGTTGCATCGGTGAGGCTTGTACTGCTACAGCTTTGGACTGCTTTTCTTTACTCTTCCTAATGTAGGGCGTGCGATCGATTCGGGCATTGTGGCAAACCGTATACGTTGTGTTGTATTTGCCGTCTTGCGCGTATAAATTTAGTTGGGCCGGTTTGGGCGATTCGTTGTGCGATCGCATCTTTTGGATGCCAAATATAACGGTTATCAGAAAGATGAGGTACGTTGTTGGGCTTTAGCCCTCTTAGTTTAAGGGTTATGTAAGCTGTCAGTTATACATCATCCATCTTTTTGAGAAAGGCTATATAAGATTTTATGCGATGTCCATGCCAAGCGGACTGAAGATCATGTAATTTTAACTGTCTACTCTTCAACCCCCGAAGGCGGGTTTTGTTTGTGTAGACGCGGTTTCCAACCGCCGGGTTTCAACCGCCAGGTTTCAACCCAATTTCAACCATCGCCGAATTTCAACTACCGCGCATCACCAATTAAAATAAACGGCGACCAATAAAACGGATGGCGACTAATCTGACTCAACTTAGCTTGCCGCAAAGCATCATTTTTACTCATCCCCTTATTAATATTTTGATAAAACTGAACCATCAAATCTTTAGTAGCTGCATCATCAACACTCCACAAACTCGCCATCACAGCTCGTGCACCCGCACGCTCAAATACATAGGCAACTCCCGATATTTCTTCACCGTTAGAATTTGCTTGCATAGCAGTTTGACACGCGCTTAAGGTGAGGAGTCTGGTGTTTTGCAATCCTAATAAGGCGGCATCGCGAATATTGAATTGGCTGTCAGCAAACAGCAGTGTATTTTCGTCCATGCCCAAATTTTGAGCTTCGCGAAACCCAACTCTCTAAATCGAACAAGTTGGGTTTCGTTCCTCAGCCCAAGCTAAAACTGGACGCACTCCTACCGAAAGAAACCGGGTTTTTATCGAATCTGCGGGCTACAACGAAATATTTTCGTAAAAAACCCGGTTTCTGACCCCCGACGGACTCAATAAGGAGTCACTACAATTGTCATAGTCTTTTTCTGCACATTAAATCGCATTTCATCAACGAAAAATCGCTTGTTTTTTCGTATGTACTGCAATTGCGCCCGATCAACGACAGGCGAACTCAATTTCACCACAGCTTGACCTTTAATAGCATCTTTCATCTCAAAAGCACTCATGGGAATGCCATTCCATATGGCTTTGGCTTGAGGCAAAATCCCATGCCGATAACGAGGCCCCCGATTACTCCTAGGCGGGGGCGTACTTTGGGGAAACATGATTTTCTCAATTTGGTTCAAGGGGAGAGATCGCTGTTCCCCGGATGCCTGTATCCATAATTTTTGCCCTTTCTGATCAATTTTTACAACTCGACCATCTCTTTTTTCACCTCCTTTCATCACAATTTGCGCTTGCGTCCGTAAAGTTACTGGTACGGCCTGGCTAACGTTAGCTTGTGCTTGTATGGATAGCAAATTCTGTGGTTGGCTGGCGGCATTGACTTGTGCTGCCATACCCGCTGTTACTGTAAAAAATCCTACAACTAGAAATGAAAGTGTGTTGCGTTTCATAATCTCCCTAAACCCCCTTCAATGGTAAGCGTTAACTCCGCTACCGTTATAAAATTGTATTTCACCTCTCTAGAAGGTGATTACGGTATGAAAGGCTAAATATGCCAGTCATAGAAACCAGTATCGACAAAGCTTGGGGATTTTTAACTTATTTTTTTCATACCCTGATTAAGCAACGCCATTTTGTGAAGGTGATTGTGTGACCGCTTCTCCCCAACCTACTCCTCAACCTACTCCTCAACCTACTCCTCAACCTACTCCCCAACCTACTCCCCCGAATCCCCCGAATCCCCAGCCGAATCCCCAACCGACTCCTCAACCTACTCCCCAACCGACTTCCCCGCTGACTCCAGAACCGAATATTTTAGGTAACTTTGCCAGTATTGTTGGCTTGCTTGGTACAGCTTTGTTTTTCACAGGCTGGATTTATCGCTGGTCTTATTTTTACTACTTTCAGCTAGAGGTAATGACCCTTGATTTACCAGTAGAATCGTTTTTCATAGTACCGATTCAGGTTTTTTTAGCTGACCCCTGGACGATACTCAAAAGTTTACTCGCACTTCTGCTAACAGCTCTAGCAATTTACCACACTTTGTGGGTATTTGATATTGTAAATAGAAAAATTTCTGCTATAGTCAATTGGACAATTATAAGGTTTTCTTCGTCGGCTCGTGTAACAAGAATTTCGTGGTTTTATCACCCACTGATGTCTTGACAGCAATTTAATATCAATCGATTTAACTCGATTAAATTGGTACGATCGCTGGTTAACGAAATTATTATCGTTAGTTTGGTATTAGTAATGTTGTTTTGGTCTGCTCGCTACCAAGGTATTGCCGATGCCCGAGGCGATGCGGGGGAAAATTCATCTTTACCCGCCGTTGCTTTAATCGCTAAGCAAGACAACATTGCTTTAGGCAGAAAACTCGACGATCCAACACTCCGATTAGCCCCCAAAGGATTTAAGGCGATCGGCGATGCAGGTCTATTTGCAGATTTGAGCAAAAGAGATTATACTGATATCAATAATCCCAAAGAACCGAGAATTTGGCGGTTACTTTTGGAGAGAGGAAACTGGATTTATCTGTTTCCGGCTTTAACAACAGAACAGCAAAAAGACCCTCAAGCTCGTCCGCCAGTGATGGCTGTTCAACAAAGTCAATCGGGGGATCAATTGTTAATTGTAAGTCCCGAACCTTCTAAACCATCTAAATAAATTGGGGGCTGGTTGATTGGATGCCAAAATAGTCTCGATCGATCGCCCCTAGCCCCTATTAATAAGCAGGGTGGATTAATTTACAGAAAATAAACTAAGCTGATTGGGCTATTGGATTAAGCAACTCCATAGCCAGTATATGGACGCTTGTACGGTGGATGCAACCCTAAAATAATATCCTCTTTGGGTACTCCCATCTCAACTAATTCTTGTCCTAAATCGGCTTCTGTCATATTGCGTTGAATCCAGATTTTACCATCCTTGATATCTAAGTGAATGAAACAGTTATAAATCCGCTTGTATCCCTCCCAGCCAACGTCTAAAATTTGGTAATGATCTTGTTCTGTATCGAACACCAACTGACATTCAACATCCAATTCTGAATTTGGATCGACTGTGGCATGAGTGGTTAGCAACTGGCGGATAAATTGGCGGTACTCCTCTATTCTTTCCATTCAATGATTACCTCCTGAACTGGTTCGTAGACGATTAACTTCACTTGATACTGTCTGACGGCTTCCTGAGTGAATCTTTCTTGAAAAAAGGATTCAAATATATCGAGAGGAATTGCCAGATACAGAGTTCTATCTGGTTCGTTCATTTGCAATCCTAAGCGGTAGTTCAAAAACTGTCCCAACGCTGAATGAAAGTCTGTCACCGCTGATGGATTCAAAAAACTTTTGATTTCAACTGCAATCTTTTGTCCAGCTTTTTCAGCGGCAAAGACTTTTTCTGCTGCTAAATCAATCTCAAACTTCACCTTATCTATCTTGAGGATCAGCGGATCTGCCGTAATTACCCACTGCTCCTTCAAGAGAGCTTGTTTAACAGCATCATGAAATCGGTCTTTGGCAGCCATCGTTTTTTACAGTATCTAGGTATTATGATAGCCGATCGCTCTTCAACTGTATTTATTGATTAAGCCCGATCGCACATCACAACTTCAAACACACCCCCCGGAATAAACCGACACAAAGCCCTCCGCCGATCGTCCGCATCTTAGCGGTTGACAAAACGAGCAACCGTGTAATGCTCAGCATTCGGTAAAATTCGGACGATCGCCCAAGAATTGCGATCGCCACCCACAATCGGAGAATCGGCTTTTCTGAGAGTGTTGAGATAACGGGCGATCGCACTTCCGTTCAAATTCGCCCCGACGCGCAGAATCAGAAACACCGCAAAGCTTTCCAACTCCTGCTGAGTCAACTGCGCGCGATCGGCATCAAAATCGTCATCAGAGTAGCTGCGGATACCCGAAAGCAGTTGCGTCACGCCAAAATCATTCAAAGCTTGCTGATAGCCGCGAGTATATTCACTCACGTCGCTCACAGGCTTTACCATAGTAATTGTCTCCTTATGTATGTGGGGAGCCATCAGCCAGCGCGGGCCCGACGAAAGTTCAGCGCTGGCTTTTGACTTGTTGAGATTATAGCATGGATATAGCACATATAAATGCTTTAAATGAGCTATATTCGACAAAGTGGTCTAGATACAGCACAATTGCGATCGGTTTAAACTAAAAAATAGTGAATATCTTATGACCAAACGCTTAGCGACCTATTTAGCCGATGGAATCTATGACATCCTTGAAGAGTGGGCAAGTCAAGAACGCCGTTCAGTCAGCAGCTTGTCAGCATTCATTTTGGAGCAAGCAGCCAGAGAACGTCAAAAGGAAATGAAACAACAGCCCCCGCCATCGGATGAGAAGCAGGAGAAGAGTTAAGTTGAGTTTGGGCGATCGATCGCTCTCTCAAACAAACTGAGGACTGAAGTTTTTTATTGCTGATTCATGCGCGATCGGGCGCATAGTGCTGTGCAAAAGCAGCATAATGCTGCATATTCGACAGAATCGTCTAAAATACTCGACAATGACGATCGCCCTAAATAAAAAAATACTGAATTTCTAATGGCTAAACGTGTATCAACCTCAATAGCAGAAGGAATTTACGACCTACTCCAAGAGTGGGCAGATGAAGAACGGCGCTCAATCAGCGGCTTATCAGCATTCCTTTTAGAACAAGCTGTGAGAGAACGTCAAAAACAAAAACAGCCCCCGCCATCCGATGAAAAGCCGGAGAAAAATTAAGTGCAGTTTGTGCGATCGCCCGAATTCAGCAGATCGATGGCTGAAGTCCTTGCTGCAAAACGATTGTGCAACAAGTCTATTCTGCTGCGACTTCAAAATTTATGCGATCGTAAATATCCGTCAAGCTAATTTGGAACTCAACCGAGTCCATTGCTAATACAGAATCTTCTGACTCATACTCAGTAAATAGCCATTTATCATCAGCAGTCTTAGTCAATTGTTCGACATGATATTTGTATTGGTCAATTAAAATATATTCCCGAAGTTCAGGAATCGATCGATAATAAAGAAACTTCTCCCCTCTGTCATAATCTTTAGTAGATTTCGACAAAACCTCAACAATTAGCAAGGGATTTGTCACAGTCGTGGTGTTAGTTCCCTGATAAACCGGTTCACCCTGAATCACCATCACATCTGGATAAGTGTACAGACGATAACGCGGTATCCACAACCGCATATCATTGATAAAAATCTCGTAATTTTGCCCGCTTACAGTCAAGGGAAATATGCGGCAAAAATTCAGCGCAATTTTATTGTGATTAGCTGTTCCACCAGTCATCGGTAATATTTCTCCATCTAGATATTCGCTTTTGTATTCCGCAGCTTCGTCTAAAGCTAAATATTCCTCTGGAGTATAGTAGCGTTTTTCTGTTTCTGCCAACATACTATATTTCTCCTATCCAATTTTATATCTATCATTGTATCATATTTTTGATGGTGCAATTATCTCTCGCACACAAGCATCTGTAGGAAAGCGGCACTGCCGTATCCTAATCCGCAGCTAGATTTTTATGTATAATTATCACGGCTGACACATGGGGGTAAGAAACCCGGTTTCTACGAGATTTTGCGGACAGGAACGAGAAATATACGAGGAAACCGGGTTTCTAATCTCAGCGCGCGTCCAGGACTAATTTAAACAAGTATGAAATTTATCGGCATAGACTTAGGTTGGAGTTCAGGAGCAAGCGGTTTGTGCTGTTTGAATTGGGAAAACAATCGATTGCAATTCATCGAGTGCGATCGCCAACAATCCCTCAACGACATCCTCACCTGGATCGATCGCCAAATCTCCCCAACCGAACCAGCCATCATCGCCGTAGACGCTCCCACAATCATCACCAATCCAACGGGAATGCGCGACGCTGACAAACTCACCCACAAACACTTCGGGCGCTACCACGCAGGCTGCTATCCCGCCAATCTTTCTCGCCCCTTCGCCCAAAAAACAGTCGAATTTGGCCTTTGTTTAGAAGCCCGAGGATTTGTCCACTCACCAACTATTGAAGCTAAGAAACTAGGCAGATATCAAATAGAAGTCTTTCCCCATCCAGCCACAATCAACTTATTTAAATTAGATAGAATCATCAAATACAAAAAAGGAAAACTGGCAGAGCGTCAATTAGAATTGATGAAACTCTGCCAGTATATTATCGATATTTTACCGAGCCTTGAACCAAGTCTCAATCTGTCTTGTGGCACAGACATCTTGCCTGTGAACTGTGGCATAGGCATCTTGCCTGTGAGCGATATCCCCACCAGTATCGCTACCCTTAAAGCCTTGGAAGACAAGCTAGATGCCTTGCTGTGCGCTTATATCGGCGCTCACTGGTGGTACTGGGGAATCGAGCGGAATTTGGTTTTGGGCGATCGCGCAACCGGCTACATAGTCATTCCCCAACTTCAATAAGAATAGGGAGCATCTCATTTTTGTAAAAAGCATTTTTTCTTATAGTGCGAGCTTAAGAGCTCGCGTATCGTATAATACGCGAGCTCTTAAGCTCGCACTATTAAATGCAAAACAGAGATGCTCCCTGCGGACTAAAGTCCTCACTACGAACCTGAGGGAGTATCTCAGTTTTGCAAGAAGCATTTTTTATGGTAGTGCGAGCTGTCGCGAACTCGCGACAGCTCGCACTGTAAATGCAAAACTGAGATGCTCCCGAAAAATAGCACAATCGCGCATTGACCATCACAAATGTCAACTGTCAACTGTCAACTGTCAACTGTTTAATGTGCCCAGAGAATCACACCAACTTCATAAGGACTGCTGAGATTATCGTGCTTCGGCAAAACCCGCAGCGACAAACCTTGCAAACCGCTAGAAGTATAAGTAATGTCAGCCGTATAAAGGCTAGCATTGTGAGGATCTTCTCCCAAATACTCCATTACCATTGGCACGCCACCAACAATCTCGCCGTTAGCATCAACCGAACCTTGATAAAGTTCGACTTGTACGTCCGCAGGTGTCAATCCCATCAGATTGATTCGAGATTTAACAGCGATCGACTGATTGACCTTAACTTCCTTATCCTGGGAAATATCAACAGCCTCAATCTTAATGTCGTGCCACTTCCCGAGAAGGTGCTTCTTCCACTGAGACAACTCCTTAGCCGGAGCGCATCCGTCAGAAGTCATCGTGTGATAGCGATCGCTCACGGGGAAATAAGCCCGCCGCGCGTAATCCTTCACCATCCGAGCCGTATTGAAGAAAGGACAGTTCAAAGCAATAGAATCCTTCATTTTCGCCGTCCAACCGCGGGGAATACCATCAGCATCCCGGTTGTAAAACAGCGGTACAACTTCCTTTTCCATCAAGTCGTACAAAGCATTCGCCTCGACTTCATCCTGATACTTAGTATCTTCGTAAAACTCGCCATGTCCGATCGGCCAACCAGTGCGAACATAATCCGCCTCATCCCACCAACCGTCAAGAATGCTGAGGTTTGGCAAACCATTCATCGAAGCTTTCATCCCGGAAGTACCAGAAGCCTCACGGGGACGGCGCGGCGTATTCAGCCACACATCGCAACCGGACACCATCATCCGAGCCACGTTAATGTCGTAATTCGGCAGAAACACCATCGAACTGATAGTTTCGTGCTCGCGGATGAAATGAACGATATCCCGAATCAATTCCTTACCCGGAATATCCATCGGGTGAGCTTTCCCAGCAATCACAAACTGCACGGGGCGGTTTTTGTCACGCATGATCCGCATAATGCGATCGACATCGCGCAAAAACAGCGTCGCCCGCTTGTAAGTAGCAAAACGGCGTGCAAACCCGATCGTCAGCACCTTCGGATCGAGAGCTTCCCGAGCGTGTTCAATTTCCGTTTGAGCCGCCCCGCGCTCGCGCAGAGTCTTTTGCAGCCACTCCCGCGCAAACACCACCAACTCCGATCGACAGCGTTCGTGATTGCGCCACAGTTCCTCATCAGGAATCGAAGTTATCTTATCCCACAGGCGATCGTCCGTGGGAGTCATTTCCCAATCCGGGCCAAGATAGCGATCGTACAACTCCTGAGTAGACTTCGCCACACAACTGCGAGCGTGAACCCCGTTGGTAATCGAAGTAATCGGCACCTCTTCTTCAGGCAAACCCGGCCATAACCCTTGGAACATCGGGCGCGACACCACACCGTGCAAAGCCGCCACCCCGTTGACAAAACTCGACATTTTAATTGCCAAAATTGCCATATTCAGAGGCCCAGACAAATCTTTAGTATTCTCCCGGCCCAATCCCAGGAACTCATCTTGCGACAAGCCAAACATCTTGGGATACTGACCCAGATAGTGCATCACCATATCCGGCTCGAACAAGTCAAACCCAGCAGGCACAGGCGTGTGAGTCGTAAACATACTGCTCGAAACCACAACCTGTTCCGCTTCCAAGAAACTCAGGTGATGTTCCTCCATCAGCATCCGTATGCGTTCCAAAGCCATGAAAGCCGCGTGGCCTTCATTCATGTGATAAGCCGTAACTGTCAAGCCCAAAGCCTTGAGCATTTTCACTCCGCCGATGCCCAACATGATTTCTTGGTGCATCCGCAGAGTTTTGTCACCGCCGTACAGTTGGTCGGTAATATCTTGGTCGTAGCGGCTGTTAGGTTCAATATTTGTATCCATTAGGTACAGGGGCACCGTGCCCACCTGTACCCGCCAAATCCGGGCGTATACCTTGCGGCCGGGATAGTCCACCTCAATCCGCAATTCCGAACCGTCGGGATTGCGTTCTAGGTGCAGCGGCATATTGTAGAAATCGTTCAGCGGATAGCGTTCTTGCTGCCAGCCGTCGGCGTTGAGATACTGCGAAAAATAGCCTTCTTGATACAGCAAGCCTACGCCAGCCAAGGGCAAGCCCAAGTCGCTAGCAGATTTGAGGTGGTCGCCTGCGAGCACGCCCAAACCGCCGGAATAGATGGGTAGGGCTTTAACTAAGCCGAATTCCATCGAAAAGTAAGCGTAGCATTCCTGGCGATCGGTGCCGCGCTGTTTGCGGTACCAGGCCCGATTTTTGAGATAATCGTCTAACTGCTGGGCTGCTCGGTTCATTTGAGCAATGAAGCCTTCATCTTCTGCCATTTCTTGCAGTCGCTCTTGAGAAATGGTTCCGAGCATCAGCACCGGGTTTTGATTGCTGGAATCCCAGAGATCTCGATCGAGCCGGCGGAAAAGGTCTTTGGTATCAACGTTCCAGTCCCAGTGCAAGTTGTAGGCAAGCTTGCGTAGGGGTTCGAGAATTGCCGGCAGAGACGGGGAAACGTTAAATGTGCGAATTGGCTGCATAGACAAAGCGTTTATGTTGGGGTAGCGATATTTTCGTCTGTCTTTTGTCACAAGTCCGTTATTCTGCACACTATTTTAAGTTTTAAGTCGTGCGGGCGATCGATCGCAAGGTCGATCGGTCATCTGCAACGACACAGCATTAGCGTTTCCCTAGCCCAGCTAAGCTGTGAACTGCGGTATGCCGATCGCTCTTGACTCCTGTCCGAGAAGCAACTCTCGCATTCAAGGTACGTAGTTGCGCTTCAGCGCTCTTATTTATATTTATACAAATCCCTAGAAGCAACTCTCGCATTCAAGGTACGTAGTTGCGCTTGGGCGCTCTTTCTTGATATTTATACAAATCCCTAGAAGCAACTCTCGCATTCAAGGTACGTAGTTGCGCTTGGGCGCTCTTATTTATATTTACGTAAAGAGCGCTGAAGCGCAACTACGTACCTAAAGCAGCGTCAGCACCCGATCGAATGACCAATGACCAATTAAGCAATTTTCACTTTCCTCAACAGACAATTTACCAACAGTTTGCTCGCATCCCCAGCCGAGAGCGCAGTGCTAAAATAGTGACCCTGAATTTCGTGACAGTGGAGCGATCGCAAACAATCCAACTGCTCTTTAGTTTCTACTCCCTCAGCCACCACGCTCAAGTTCAAATCTCGCCCCAGAGTTGCTACAGCATTTGCGATCGCCCGTTCGCACGGATCAGTCGTCAGTTCGCTGACAAAAGATTTGTCTATTTTCAAGATATTCAACGGAAACTTTTTGAGATAATTTAGAGAACAATAACCCGTACCGAAATCGTCCAGCGCAATCTGCACTCCCATAGCCTGCAACTCCCTCAAAACTTTTGTGGTATAATCCACATCTTGCATAGCTGTAGTCTCGGTGATTTCTAACTCCAAATACTTCGGTGCTAAACCAGTTCTTTCCAAACAATTCGCCACCATTTGCACTAAATTAAATTGCTGAAACTGCCGCGCCGAAAAGTTGACCGCTACCCGCAAATCTGGTTGCAAAGCATCCTGCCAAGCTTTATTTTGAGTGCAGGCAGTTTGCAGCACCCATTCGCCAATAGGGACAATTAATCCGTTCTCTTCGGCGATCGGAATAAATGTCGCCGGAGAAACTAAACCTAATTCTGGATGTTTCCAGCGCAGCAGGGCTTCCATACCCTGGATTTTCCAAGTAGTGATGTTGACTTTTGGCTGGTAAAAAATCTCAAATTCTCCCTGTTCTAGAGCCTCGTGCAACCTGTTTTCTATATTTAGCAACTGGCTGCCTTCGGGATTAAGTGTTGCAGTGTATAATTGATAATTATTTCTTCCCCTTTCCTTAGCGCGGTACAAAGCGGCATCGGCATTTTTGACTAAAGTTTCGGCATCTTCACCGTCGTTGGGATAAAGGGCAATGCCGATGCTGCTACTGATGTGAAACGCCTGTTGTTCTAGTTTAAATGCTGGTTTTAAATTGTCGAGTATTCTTTGAGCTGTTTTAATCGCATCTTCTAAGCAATTGATTTCGGGAAGCAGTACAGTAAATTCATCGCCTCCCCAGCGGGCTACCGTATCCGTCGATCGCAAAGTGTCGCTGATGCGTCCGGCAAAACCCTCTAACAGGCGATCGCCCGCAGCGTGACCTAGTGTATCATTAATCTTTTTGAACCTGTCCAAGTCTAAAAACATCACAGCGAGCATTTTTTCATTTTTTTTAGCTTGTTTTAATGAAGCCAACAGGCGATCGTTAAACAGTATCCGGTTCGGTAAACCTGTGAGTTGGTCATAAACAGCTTGATAGCGAATAATTTCTTCAGCTTGCCTGCGCTGAGTGATATCCATCATAGTGCCAATCGCCCGCACTGCTTGGCCGCTAGCATTCCGGATAATGTAACCGCGATCGAGCACAAAAACATATCCCCCATCTGCGCGGCGAAAGCTGTATTCCTCCGACCAACATTGAGCGTCTGAGTTCATTGTTTCGTTGAAGCTAGACTTCACTCTTTCCCGTTCTTCGGCATGAACATTCAGCCACCATGATTCTAAATCTATCGTCTGAGTTTCGTTGAGTTTGTATCCAAAAACTTTTTCAAACTCTTCGCTCAACCAATACTCATTTCTTGACACATTAAAATCCCAAACTGCATCATTTGTTGCCCGCGTCAGCAGGTGAAAGCGTTCTTCACTTTTGCGGAGTTTTTCTTCAGATTGCCAGCGTTCCGTTACATCCCGAAAGCTGAACACTCGACCAGTAATTTTGCCTCCAGTATGCTGCGGTAGCGAGTAGCGTTCGACAATTCTGCCATCTTGAAACTCGATGACATCGAAACTTTCTGCTGCGGGGATATCGGACAATTCTTTAGCACGGTTGAGAAAGATTTCCGGGTATCTTAACTGGCTGATTCCGAACCCCAAAATTTGGTTGCTATCTCTCGAATCTAGCAGAAAATCTGGCAACTGCCACATTTGAGCAAACTTGCGGTTAAAGCTGACAACTTTTCCGCTACCATCCACCGCCAGAATTCCGTCAGCAGTAGATTCAATGGTTGCTTGAAGCAAAGAAAGAGATGTTTCTAGTTCTAACTCTGCTAATTTGCGATTGCTAATGTCAAAAGCAGTGACTAATATTGACGCTTTTCTCTCAAATTTGATAATATCAACAGTGGCTTCAATCCAGCGAGTTTCTCCAGTTTTCGTGAGAATTATCACTTCATATTTTGAGCCTGCACTGTCTCGCGGCTGGCGGGATTTACCCCATTGTTTAACTGTCGATCGAAAATCTGGATGAATAAAATCGTATAAATCCAATCCTAGCAATTCTTCGCGAGTATATCCAGTTAAAGCTTCTGTCTGAGAATTGACATAGCGCAACTGTCGGCGCTGATAGATAAATGCAGCAGCATTAACAGTTTCTACCAGTTGCCGAAACTTTTTTTCACTGCGCCGCAAATCTCTTTCAGCCCGCTTGCTATCGGTAATATCTTGTGCTACATACAACTTGCCGCTCACTTCACCTTTGCCGTCGCGAATAGTTGAAATTGAAAGCAGTACAATTATTTTTTTACCCTGTTTGGAAAGGTAGACTTTTTCGACGTTGCGGACAGAACCTTGGGCTGTTAATGTTGCTGATTCTAATCCGGCTGCCGGTGATTCAGTTTGTTTGAAAAGTCCAGCTATTTGTTTGCCTAACAACTCTTTTTTAGAGTATCCTAAAAGTTGACAGGTAGCTTGGTTAGACGACAGGATATGACCGCCGGGAGTTGTAGCAACGATCGAGACGCTCATTTCCTCGCAAATATCGAGGGCGTATTCCGCAGTTTGCTGCAAATCTTGGGTCATTTTGGCAATAGTATCCCCGATATCTTGTTCTTTTTTTTGACGCAACACTTTTTTTGCTTCTGGTAGCTTTTCTTTCTCTGTTTCAGAGTGAGATTTCCCGCTCGTCTTAGATAAGATAGTTGCTGTGTTCGTCCTGATTAATAACGAGATTACTATAGAAATAAAAGCCAAAAAAGAACAGATTGTTTCCCGACCAAAACTACGTTTATTTTCGGAATTTTGCGGAGAATGTATAAAGTTGTCGCTTGGTAAATGTACAGCTTCTCTTTGGGATAAATTATCTACAAATAAGTCGGCGGTTGCCGAAGTAGTGGGGCGAGATGACGCTCCCAAAGAGCTAAGTTTCTCAGGCTCCAGCAAAATTGCTTCCACACTGCGATTGTCGGTTATATCCCCTATACTTGCCGACAATTTTATTGAATTAATGCTACATTCCACACCAAAAATAGCAGCAGTCAAAGATACCAAAATCAATTGATACGTAATTTTCATTTGCTCCAGTTCCTGATTTTAAAAAGATGTCTTCCTGTCTCAAGAAATCTAAATACTTTGAGCATATGTTGAGGAATTACAGAAAGAATAGCACCTAAATTTATGTTGCTTTAGTAAATTGAAGAGTTCAAAAATAAGAATTTATCTTTGTAACTAATTATAATTTTAATCTTAATTTAAGATCTGTCATCGGCCATTGTGCCACAAACTATCCGCCATTATGCCTAGACATCGGCTGGGATCGCGCTAAAATTAGAAAATTCCCGCTCATAGGCGGCGGAGATTTGTTAGAAAAATAAACAATTAGCTTAAGATCGATGCAGAGATCCACGAATTGAACCAATGAGTCAGACGATCCCAGAACTCCAAACAGAAGTCCGCGCGCTGCAAGCAGAAGTTGCCACTCTGCAAGAGACGCGGGAAAAACTTTGCCTACAGCGCTCAGAGTGCCGAGTGACAGTCAGTTTTCCCAAGAATAATACTCCTGAGGCCCTTGCCGAGTTCCACCAGCAAAATGCTGCTTTTGGGGAGCAGTGGTTGCAGCAAATCCAGGAAATTGACCGAGAGACTAAAATTATTGAAAAGCAACTGGAAGCAAAACAGGCTTTACTCAATTACAAACAAGGTGAACTAGATAAATTGCTGGCGGGAGAGCACTGGAAAGAAGTAGAAAACCACGTTCAAACCGGGGAAAAGCGCCTGCAAGCACAAGCTCGCAAAATTAATCAAGCAGCAGCGCAGCTAGAGGCAGAAATCCAAGCTTTAAAAGCACTGTACGACCAACTAAATCCCAGTTACTCGGAGTGGTTTCAACAACCAACTCAAATTGTTGAGTTTTCCGCAAAAACTATTCCTTATGCTGTGGGTAGCAGCAGCGGGTTGATATTGGGAAATAAGGAGATAGAGTGGGAGAAAAAGTAGTTTTGAGTTGTGAGTTACGAATGTAAATTAGTATTTGAGTTCGTCGTGAATTTTCTGAAGCAAGTAACAGGAATTACGCAACGGCTACATTGAAACAGGTACGTAGTTGCGATGAAAGCGCTCTTTCATATATAAAAGAAAAGAGCGCTGAAGCGCAACTACGTACCTAAGAGCTAGTTATACAATACGATCTTTGAGGATAGCGCTACTAGAAAAAATGTTAAGAACTTTGAGTTTCATTTTTGGAAACAGGGTTATTTTAAAGGATGGTGTCAAGTAAAATCACAAACATAATAGCCTAAAATATAAAATAGACTTACTGATGAAACAATTGATTTCGATAGCGCTATTTATTCTGGTTGCGGTGGCAGTTGTGGGTTGGGGCTCTGACTCGTTGCAGCCGAAAACGGCTGTACCGGAAGTTTCGATCGATCGCACTATCCACACTTTCCAAAGCCAGTCTCCTGCTGAAAAAAATGCAGTCAGTCAGCCGCAAGTTGACTCGTCCCGGTTGTGGAAACACGTCGAAACTTTAGCAGGGGAACGCGAGGGAGAACGAGCTCGCTCTTTTACGAGAGACTACATTTCCCAACAACTGAAAACCTTCGGTTTTTCACCAAAATTGCAGGAGTTCGATCGCGGAATCAACGTTTTCGCCGAGAGAAAAGGTACTGACTCAAACGCTGGTGCAATTTTAATTGCAGCACACTACGATACTGTACCACAATCCCCTGGGGCTGACGACAATGCAACAGGAGTTGCGGCAGTTTTAGAAGTAGCAAGATTGCTGGGTTCTCGTCCTACGCCTCGGACATTGCAAGTGGCATTTTTTGACCGGGAAGAAATCGGACTTTTAGGTAGTTTAGCATTCGCGGGTAGCCCGGCGCGGTTAAAAAATTTGCAGGGTGCGATCGTCCTGGATATGATCGGTTATGCCTGCCGCACGGCTGGATGTCAGCGATATCCCGAAGGATTGAAACCGCAACCTTTTCTAGATGCAGCGGGGGTGACTTCTCCCGATAAGGGCGAGTTTATTGCTGTGATTGGGGATGCGGAACATCCGCTGCTGTTGGGTACTTTTGCGGAGTCGCCACAAGCTGATTTACCACCGGTGATGACGTTGCCGGTTCCTCTGAAAGGGCTGCTGACTCCCGATGTTTTGCGTAGTGACCACGCGCCTTTCTGGTATAAAGGAGTTGGTGCTGTGTTGGTGACGGATACTGCAAATTTGCGATCGCCCCACTACCACCAGTCTACCGATACACTCGCAAATATCGATCGACCTTTTTTCATCGGTTCTGCTCAAATTGTGGTTAATGCTACTGCTAAATTATTGGAAATTCGGTAATGGGTAATGGGTAATGGGTAATGGGTAATGGGTAATTGGTAATTGGTAATTGGTAATTGGTAATTGGTAATGGGTAATGGGTAATTGGTAATTGGTAATGGGTAATTGGTAATTGGTAATGGGTAATTGGTAATTGGTAATTGGTAATTGGTAATTGGTAATTGGTAATTATGTAAGGTGTTCTTTCCTTCTTCCTTCTTCCCTCTTCCTTCTTCCTTCTTCCTTCTTCCTTCTTCCTTACAAGAAATGACTAACAAAGACAATCTGCGACAGCATTTACTGCAACTAGACAATCGAAGCTACAAAGCGTACAAAGACATTCAAGGTAGATATGATTTTTCAGAATTCACATTAATAATTGATTATGTCCAGGGAGATCCCTTTGCATCTCCCAGTAAATTTAGAGTCAAAGTTCCGCCAAACATTGCTCGAATTCCCCGCGAACTTTTCCAATCTCGCAGTCGAGAAATAGCCCTGCGAGATTACCTAACTCGCCAGTTTGACAAAGCAGCATATAGCATCAGCAGCAAGCGCGGCAGCGGTAAAAGCGGTACGATCGCAGTGACTCGCTTCAGACAAGAAGTTTTAGAACGAACTTCGGCATTTATCCTAGACTCAACTGCATCAGATCTGGGAGATTTAGGGGGGGTTGAAATCCGATTTTCCGTCGGACTTCCGGCGGGCGGGCGCAGTATTTTAGGGCGACAAGCTGCTGAAATGCTGTGCGAAGATATCCCGCGAATTGTCAGCCAAGCTCTGAAATATTCTAGCTTAAATGCTGCGGAATGTCGCCTTCATGTTGAAACGGTAGAAGATGCTGATTGGCTGCGGCAGCAGTTAGCTGAAAACGGATTAGTTGCGTTTGTTGCTGACGGTTCTATTTTACCCCGCCGCAGCGGTGTTGACAACCGTCCTCTGTTAAATGATGCTGTGGCTTTTGTGTCGCCGTCGTCGTTAAAGGTTGAGTTTAATTGTCCGAATCGCGGTTTGATTTCCGGTATGGGAATTCCCGCTGGGATTAGTTTGATTGTGGGCGGTGGCTATCACGGCAAATCAACTTTACTCAGGGCGATTGAGTTGGGAGTTTATAACCGAATTCCGGGTGATGGTAGGGAATTTGTGGTGACAAGTCCGGCGGCGGTGAAAATTCGGGCGGAAGATGGCAGAAGTGTGGCGTCGGTGGATATTTCTCCTTTTATCAATCATTTGCCGCAAGGTAGAGATACTGTACAATTTTCTACTGCAAATGCGAGCGGCAGTACGTCGCAAGCTGCTAATATTATTGAGGCTTTGGAAGTTGGGAGAAGGAAGAAGGAAGAAGGAAGAAGGAAGAAGGAAGAGGGAAGAAGGAAGAGGGAAGAATCTCAATCTTTTGCGACAGGGATGCAAGCCGCCTCTTGTGAAGGGGATTTAGTACCTGTTTTGTTGGTGGATGAGGATACGGCGGCGACTAATTTTATGATTCGCGATCGCAGAATGCAGGCCCTGATTGCTAAGGATAAGGAACCGATTACGCCGTTTATCGATAAAGTGAAACAGTTGTACGCAGATTATGGCGTATCGACGATTTTAGTCATGGGCGGAAGCGGCGATTATTTTGATGTGGCGGATACTGTGATTTCCATGGATAATTTTGCAGCATATAATGTGACGGAAAAAGCTAAAGAAATAGCAAGTATTTACTCGACCAGTCGCGCTGCTGAAGGGGGAGAAAGTTTTGGTGATATTACTCACAGAGTCCCGGTTCCTGCTAGTTTAGATCCGAGTCGGGGACGGCGAGATGTGCGGGTGAAGGTGCGGGATGTGGATGAATTGGCTTTCGGAACTGAGGAGATTGATTTGGGCGCTGTCGAGCAAATTGTGGACAGGGGACAGTTGCGGGCGATCGCCTCGGCAATGATTTATGCAAAGGGTCACTACATAGACGGGAAGCGCACTTTGTCGGAAATTATCGATTTGGTGATGGCAGATATTGACGCGCAGGGGATGGATATTTTATCCTCTTTTCCTGAGGGGGATTTTGCTATGTTTCGCCGCTTTGAATTGGCGGCGGCTATTAATCGGCTGCGAAGTTTGTCGGTTGTCAGTTGACAGTTGTCAGTTGTCAGTTGTGTGCATTTGAGTTTGCCAAATACGTGTGTAGGGGCGAAGCATGACCGCAGAAAATATGAGATTATCACTAATAACTTATATGCGGTCATGCTTCGCCCTCTTCAAAACCCAGATGCGCCCTGTCAGTTGACGGTTGACAAAATGAAGAGGAAAGAATGAATAGGGAATAGGGAATAAGTAATATAGATGTAACGCGCGCGGAAGACGATAGTATAGACATTTTGCATTAGTTCGCAAATAAATAAGTGGATTGTTGCCTTACTTTTGATATGCTGACAAAAGTGAATGCAAAAAAGGCGATTTAAATATGATAGGTAATATAGGACAACCGACTGCTGTCAGCGATCGCCCTTATTTAGTATTAACGAGTCAAGATCAAAGCATACAGTTAGAGTTAAAACAGCCGCAGCACGTACTGGGGCGCGATCGCACTCGTGCTGATTTGGTTGTTCCCGAACCCTGGCGCGCAGTTTCCGGGGTTCACGCTGTGTTGCGCCAAATTGGCCAAAATTACTGGATTTACGACGGTGACGGCCAGCAGCCGAGCACTAATGGCTTATTTGTCGATCGCACTCGCATCACTCCCAACGACGGTTATTGTCTCAAAAACGGTACAGAAATTAAAATCGGTCTCGATCCCAAAAATCAAGTTTTGGTGACTTATTTTAATCCCCTGGCGAGTCAAATCTTTCCCCCCAGCAAACAGTCAATTCCCCTCAGCAATCGATCGGTTTTGTTGGGCCGCGATCCAAATGCTTCGCTACAATTAGATGCGCCACTGGTTTCGAGGCGACACGCGACAATTGACGCTGACAGTCGCGGCAATTATATTTTACGCGATCACAGTGTTAATGGCGTTTTTGTCAACGGCCAGCGCATCACGAATTCTGTACAGTTGGCCGAGGGAGATGCGATTCGGATCGGCCCGTTTACTCTAACTTACCGCAATCATACGTTAGAGGTGCAAGACCGAGGCAGTCAAATTCGCCTGGATGCTGACAGTCTGGTGATTCCCAAGCGCTTGGATCGTATCACTTTGGCGATCGAACCTGGGCAGTTTGTGGCTTTAGTCGGCGGTAGCGGCGCGGGTAAATCTACTTTAATGCGGACGCTTTTAGGCATCGAGAAAACTACTCAAGGCGCTGTGTTTCTCAACGGCGACAACCTGCGCCAAAACTTCAATATTTATCGCAATCAAATTGGTTACGTGCCTCAAGATGATATTATTCACGCAGATTTGACAGTAGAAGAAGTGTTGAGTTATGCCGCTAAATTACGCTTACCTCCCGATACAGATGTTAAGGAAGTAGTCACAAAAACTTTAGAAGATATTGAAATGACTCACCGCCGTACTGCTTTTGTAAAACAGCTTAGTGGCGGACAGCGCAAACGGGTTAGCATCGGAGTTGAACTGTTAGCAGATCCGAAACTTTTCTTTTTGGACGAACCGACTTCTGGGCTCGATCCGGGTTTGGACAAGAAGATGATGCAACTGTTGCGAAAGTTGGCAAGTCAAGGCCGGACGGTGATTCTGGTGACTCACGCGACGGCAAATATCACGATGTGCGATCGCATTGTGTTTATGGGCCGCGGCGGACGGCTTTGTTACTTCGGCCCGCCCACGGAAGCCCTCGATTTTTTCGATGTCAAAACTGGGGATTTTGCCGATATTTACAACGAATTAGAAACGTCAGAAACTAACGTTCAAAGTTGGGCAGAAAAATTTCTAAAATCTCCCTACTATCAGCGCTATATTGTTAACCACTTCAGCACCGGCAACGCTAGTGGAAAAACGCCCGCTGCACCTCCCAAGCCCAAATCTGTATCTTTTATCAAACAACTTGTTTTGCTAGCCCAGCGCTATTTTCAGCTTATTTCCCGCGACTTAGTTAACTTAAGTTTAGCTCTATTAACTGCTCCCATCGGGATTAGTTTGCTGCGACTTGCCGTCAGGGATAAAGACCCGTTAATTGGTGCGCCGGAGCCAACTTTAGCACCTTTAGCGATGCGAGTTTTGTTTGTATTTACCTGCGCGGCTATTTGGGTAGGATTGGCAACTTCCCTGCAAGAAATTGTCAAGGAATCTGCTATTTATTTGCGCGAACGTTTGGTAAATTTAGGATTGTTTGCTTATTTGGGCTCAAAGTTTTTTATCCTTTCGGGGTTAGCAGTATTGCAAACGCTGTTGATGGTAGGAGTGATTCTGATTGCTTTCAAATCCCCCGAACCGAGTTTGATTTCCTGGCCGGTGGGAGCAGCTATTACCACTTTTCTAACTTTAATGAGCTGCATCAGTCTCGGATTGCTGGTTTCGGCGATCGTCAAAAATGGCTCTCAAGCTAACAGTGCTTTACCTCTAATATTGCTACCTCAGATTATTTTCTCGGGAGTTTTGTTTAGGATGGAAGGTGTGGCGAGCAAGTTTTCTTGGTTGATGTTAAGTCGTTGGTCTGTGGGCGCTTACGGCTCTTTAGTTAATGTAAACGCGATGGTTCCCGCGCCTACGACTTTGCCGGACGGGAGTACACTTCCTCAGCCGTTTGAGCCTACTCCTGTTTACGATCCGACGTGGCACAATCTGAGTTTAAATTGGGGGATTTTGTGCGTGCATATTTTCGTATATTTGATGTTGACTCTGTGGTTGCAGAAACGGAAAGATATTTTATAGCAGTTGACAGTTGACAGTTAAAAAGTTAATAACGTAGGGTGCGTCACCATGAATCATCTGCTCGAAAAAGTGAAAAATCTCACAGCGACGCACCTTTCACAGTTGACAGTTGACACTTGACAGTTTAAACCAAGAAGGGCTAAAGCCCAACAACGTACCTCATCTTTGTGAGAACCGCTATACAATTAGAAATCTGCACTTAGTTAATGCCAAAAATTTGAGGATTAAATGTTAGTTAAAACCAACGCCTTAGTAGAAATTCCTGCATCACCGGAAGTAGTCTTTGATTTTGTGGCATCACTATCGAATGTGCCAAAATCATTTCGCGGATTTGGTTTAATTCCAGCAATTATTAAAGCTGAAATGGCTGATGGTGGAGAAATGCGTGAAGGCGGTGTGCGTCAGATAAAACATTACGATGGATCGGTGATTGATGAAGAAATAATTACTTTCAAAAAGCCAGAAAGACAAACTTACCGATTGGTTAGAGGGTTTAAGTTTCCGATTTCTCTACTGATTGAGTCTGGTGGCGGAGATTGGAAGTTTACTACTACAGAAAAGGGGACTCGGATTGATTGGGAGTTTTACTTTATGCTGACTTCTCCGGTATTTTATCCGGTTGGGTTGTTGTTGGTTCAGGTTTTTATGCAAAAAGCTATGCAGCAGTGTTTAGACAATATTCAACAATCTTTGGCTAACCAAAGCGAAGGGATTGTATGAATTATTGGCTGATGAAGTCGGAACCGGATGTTTATAGTATTGCGGACTTGCGGCGTGACAAATTTTCGATTTGGGATGGCGTTCGTAACTATCAAGCGCGCAATTTTATGCGGCAAATGAGTTTGGGTGATTTAGTATTTTTTTACCATTCTAATACTAAAATTCCGGGCATTGTTGGGTTGGCGCGCGTGGTTGAAACTGGGATTGCTGACCCGACTCAGTTTGATGTGAATAGCGAGTATTATGATGCTAAATCGCAGCTTGATGCGCCTCGGTGGCAGACTGTGAAAGTTGAGTTTGTTGAAGAGTTTACTAAGTTAATATCTTTGGATGAACTGAAAGCAAAGTTTACTGCTGATGAGATTTTGGTGGTGAGGAAAGGTAATCGCTTGTCGGTGATGCCGGTGTCTGAAAGTGCGGCGCAGAAGATTTTTAAGGTGAGGTAGGAGAAAGGTGTTGATATTTGTCACAGGCAAGATGCCTGTGCCACAAAAAATCTTGTGGGGTGGGCTTCTAGCCCGCCCCTAATATTTGTCACAGGCAAGATGCCTGTGCCAC